>DASVSM010000176.1:0-3693 GCA_036388115.1 Flavisolibacter sp. | reverse complement strand
GATCATGCGGGATCCCATCCTGTATCGTATCAAACATGCACATCACCACCGCACCGGCGATCAATGGTGTATTTATCCCATGTATGACATGGCGCATCCGCCGAGCGACAGTATTGAAGAAGTCACTCACTCGCTTTGCACGATGGAGTTTGTACCACACCGTGAACTATACGACTGGTTGCTGCAAAACATTGAAACATTCCCTTCCCACCAATATGAATTCGCCCGGCGCAATCTTTCCTACACTGTGATGAGTAAACGGAAGCTGTTACAACTGGTGCAGGAAAAGCATGTAGAAAGCTGGGATGATCCGCGGATGCCAACCATCAGTGGTATGCGTCGCCGCGGTTACACACCGGAAGCCATCAATGAATTTTGCGAACGCATTGGCGTGGCCAAAAGAGACAACATTGTTGACATTGGCTTACTGGAGTTCTGTGTACGTGAACACCTGAATAAAATTGCGTTGCGTCGCATGGTGGTTTTCGACCCGGTGAAGGTGGTAATTACCAATTATGATGGTGCGGTAGAAATGCTGGAGGGCGAAGACAACCCGGAAGACGAGAAGAGCCCTACACGTCAGATGCCATTCGGAAAAGAACTATATATCGAGCGGGAAGATTTTATGGAGAATCCGCCGAAGAAATATTTCCGGCTGTTCCCCGGTGGCATGGTCCGCCTGAAGTTTGCCTACATCATTAAATGTGAGGAAGTGGTAAAGGATGACGCAGGAAACATTACGGAAATCCGTTGCACCTATATACCTGAAAGCAAAAGCGGTCATGATACGTCCGGCATCAATGTAAAAGGAACTTTGCATTGGGTAGAAGTAACGAATGCTATAACTGCTGAAGTGCGGTTATACGACCGTTTATTTCAGGTAGAAGATCCGTCGAATGAGGAAGGCGATTTCAAAGATTATATCAATCCGGCTTCACTGCAAACAGTTACTACGGCTTACGCCGAACCGGCGTTGAAGAATGCCAAACTGAATGAACGTTACCAGTTCCTCCGCAAAGGATACTTTACATTGGACAACAAAGACACGTATCACCGGCTCGTTTTTAATCGTACGGTAACGCTGAAAGATGCCTGGGCGAAAGAGCAGAAAAAGAATTAAGAATTAGAATGAATAAAGACATCGACAATGAATCCTTCATTAATTCTTAATCACCTGCCATCGAATGACAGTAGAACTATTTGACCTGCTGCTGCTTTGCCTGGCGGCCTTCCTTGCCGGTTTTGTTGATGCAATTGTTGGTGGTGGCGGTTTGATACAGTTGCCTGCTGCATTGGTTATTCTTCCCTCCTTCCCGGTTGCATCCGTCATTGGCTCATTAAAAATTCCGGCTTTTAGCGGAACGGCCATTGCCGCCTGGCAGTACAGCAAAAAAGTCAGCATTAACTGGAAGTTGATTGCCGTGATCTGCACGATTGCTTTTTTTGCTTCGTACACCGGGTCGTACTTACTTACTCATGTTAGCAACGCCTTTATGAAGCCGGTGCTTTTGATTGTGCTGACGGCGGTAGCTATCTACACGTACACAAAAAAGGATTTCGGACAAAGAGAAGAAAAAGGCATTTCGGTGAAAAAGCAATTGCAAACCGGAATTTTCATCAGCTTAATCATTGGGTTCTATGACGGCTTCATCGGGCCCGGTGCAGGCAGCTTTTTGATGCTGGCATTCATTGCATTTCTGCATTTTGATTTTCTTCATGCCTCGGCCCATGCAAAGCTGGTGAATCTTGCCACCAACCTGGGTTCTGTCACGTTATTCATTGTAAAAGGAAAGATCATTTGGGGAATTGCATTACCGATGGCTGTTGCCAATATGGCCGGTGGATTTGTTGGTGCCAAGCTGGCGATAGCAAAAGGAAATAAGTTTATCCGTGTTTTCTTTTTAGTGGTGATTATAGGGATATTGATACGGTTTTGCTGGGATGTGTTTGTGAAGAGGTAAACTTACATGCGATAAGGCCGCTGCCTAATACTATCTTTTTCGATAACAGTGAAACTGTCTGTAAACATTATTTCGTTCTTTTTGGAGAAGCAGTAATAATGTTTGTCCTGCAAACAAAGGATCAGTACCTTTTCTCTAAAGTAAACAACGGCCGGCGGGTCTGGGAGTTGGTAGCGAAAGATGATCTCGCCGTAATCTCTGTCAAATGTCAAAATAATTTGCCGGTTAGCAGTCGCGATTTGCAAAACTCGTTCATCCGCAATACCGGGTGAATCTTCCTGAATACTGCTAACAAGATAGCCGGCATCCCGAAGTAAAATGATGCTTGGCTTTGGAAAATTTTCATTCGCGAGAAACATATCAGGCAGAAGCGGAGAGTGAAAAATAAAGTTCGTGTTGAATGCAATCCTTTAAATAAGCAAAAACAGCTCTTAATGAATCGGGGGTAAGGTTAGGATAGCTTTCGAGTAGCTGGCTTTCTGTCCAGCCGGCAGCAAGAAGCTCCAGAATAAGTTCAACTGAAATCCGTGTTCCTTTAACAATTGGCTTTCCAGGAAGGACCTGTTTATCTGAAACAATATATTCATGCCACATGGTATTCAAATATACTGAATCTTGGCAAGTAAGGCTTGGTTGCAAACCAAGGAGGTATTTGTGAAAAGATGACTTTTGGTTTCGCGACATTACTGACTCATTAATATCCCATCAGGAGAGCGGTCACGTCTCCTCGCAAAATTTTTCGACGGTTTGTTTATCAATTAAGCAGCCGAGAACCACTGCAAACGAATACCAGTAATCTGCTTCAGATAAGTTGCTGTTAAGAAGGTGGGTTGCTATTATAACCGGTAGTTCATCAGTGTTAATGGTCCCTCTGAGCAGGATGCCTAAAACACCTTTTGTGCTGCAAATCGTTGGCTTATATGCAGCAGCAAATAGCAGGAAAATTTTTTTGCCTTCCTCTATCCTCGTGGCATAAGCTTCGCTTTTTTTATCGGATAGCAGTTCCGGGTTAAATTCAAACCGATCCTCTTTTGCTTTGTTGGCGCTGGTTCTTCCTATTTGTGAATTAGGTACAGCAGTGTTGTAAAGAGACTGAAATTGTTCAATGGATGTATCTCCTGATACCAAAGAATAAAAATGATCATTCAATTCCATCGCCAGGGAAGCAAGGCCTGCATACAAATCATTGGCAGTTGCGTTTTTCATCAACTGCCAATGCGATTTTAATAAAGCATGATCTACTGCCATAATCCTGAAAGATAAACTTAGTGGACGGAGAGTTTGTGCTTATATATTGCTTATTTCATCTTGGATCTCTTTCAGCACAGAAGGCTTTACTTTCCCCTTCGTGAACGCAGCCAGCAAATTTTCTTTCACTTTTTTTGCCTTTTGTTTGTTGCCATCTTTTACCAGCAAACCTGCATACTTGTCCACCTGTTTTTTTGCGGCAATGTTTCCAAGACTTGACAAGGCCTTATCAAGATTAACTTCTCCGGCCTTCTTGCCTTTTGTTTCCGGCGTCAATGCTTTTGTATAAAGCAACTCTGCTTCTTTCACTCGTGCACGCTGCACTTTAATGGAACCATCAAGGTCTGCCACAGGTTTGATCTGCGAATTATCAATGGTGCCGAAGTCCAACATTTTATAATCCCTGGAAGATGGATTGGCCAGTGCGAGGTTTGCATGCACCGAGGCTTTTGCATCCGGCAAACGGTCAGTTAAATCACGAAGC
>DASVSM010000175.1:0-3369 GCA_036388115.1 Flavisolibacter sp. | reverse complement strand
GGCCGAAGATCGGGGAAGCCTACACTGTTGCTAAAACTGGTTGGCGGTGAACTTAAGGACGTAGAAACAAAAATCAGCAATGCTGATCTTACCCGCGGTCTTCAGGAATTTGCATTTTACAATGCCGTCATCTTTGTGATTGCCCTGACGCTTGGAAGAGCCATCCGTTACCTTGTACGAAAGCGGGACATACATTCCACCTACGAAATCCTGCGCCTTCACAACCGGTGGTGGTATCTTTTCAACGGTTATTATTTAACGGAGATCGGCATGGACAAACAGGATTATGACCTGCTGTTTGCGGATGCCGTGGTGGACACGCATGACGGCACGCTTATTTACTCGGGGTACCTGGTAGAATTTGTTTGCAATGGCGAGGAGCTTGACCGTATTTATTTAAATGATACTATCCGGCGCGAGCTGAAGAAAAAACAGGTGGAAGACAACGGCAAAGAGATACTGGTGAATGAACCCGGCGAAGCCGTGGCCATACCCGGTGAGTTTTTTTGTATTGCTTACAAGGACATTAAAAATCTGAACCTGCGGTTTATCAGCTTTGACAACTCGCTCCATGATATTGAGGATCTGCCTGATGATTTTCCCGGTAATGAAGATATGGAAGCAATGGAAAGAGAACAATACGAAACACTTAAAAGGAAGTTTGAAAATATATAGGTTATTCCCGCGGGCCTGCTATTTTTTCCCGTGCAGGTTTCCTCTACTACCTTCCGCACCTTTTTACTTTCTCCATTCATGATGTCCGTTCTTCTTCTGTAACAACAAGGCTTGCCAGCGCAGATCGTGCCGTTACGCTTTCACACCGGCAGCCGCCGATTGTAAGGGATACACCTGGTCGTTTTTCAACTTCCCGCCATTGACAAAAGGGACAGCCGACGATTAGCTGTGAGAAATTTTTTTGAATTCGGTTATACCATTTTCAGTTTGGTAGCAGGATTTTTATTAACGCAAGTTGCCAGTTAGCAGTTGGCAGTTGGCAATAAGAAAGCAAGGTTTTTTCTGTTTAGCGAAAGAAGGGAAGCCTGGAACGATGTTGCCAACATGTAACTGGCAACTGCTGGCTCCCGTTGATGCCGCTGACAATAACCGGCAACTTGTGTTAACTAATTTGGAATCGGGTTATCTGGTGATTCTCTTTTCGTGGTCATATCCCAATATCCAAATTCTTAATACCCCCACTTCTTACCAGGTTAGTGAAATGAAAACGGTATTAGAAGCGCTGGAAGAAAACAAAGACTTTATGAAAGGTTGTCGCCGTGTGAATAAGAAAAGGCAGCCTTGCCTGAAAAGATCATTGGACAGAAGTCAACAGTTCGTTTTGGTTGCAGCCCTGTTTTCACGGAGGCTTTTTGTTTGCTTTGGAAAGTAACGGTGTTCGCCAAATTGGCAAACACTACCTGATAGTCAAGCGAGGCAGCATCAGACCCAGTTTTACTGTTACCCTTTTGAGGCTAAAGTTCTGCTGGCTTACCAGAGTGCCTTCGCGGCTGTACAGGCTGTTCTGATACCAGAACCCGGAATACCCGATGGCCATAAAACCATGCGAGGCTTTAAGAGAAGGAAAGCGTGTTCCGAGGCCTACAAAAAGATTGTATTTGCCCTTCATGTTCCCGGTTCCATTTTGCCATTTGCTTTCTTCGCTGTAAAATATTTTTCCGCCTTCCAGCATTCCGAAGGGAACCAGCCGGTCCTTGTCAGCAAAGGGGAAGAAGGTGCCCCGAAGGGACAGTGGAACAGAGACGTTGTTCAGAAAGGGAGCCATTTTGAAAGCCCCGGTAGCAACACCGAGGAACAGGTTTTCCGAAAGGCCATAATTACCACTGAGATTTATTCCGTAGGCTGTGTTATCGAAGCCTTTTGCGAGGCTTATGCTGCCATCGGCAGAGAAGTAGGTGTTACGTTGGGCAAAGGTGAATAACGGTAAAAGCAGGAGGGTACAAAGAAGGTGTTTCATAAACAGTGATTTCGCACTAAAAGTAGGTGAATTATGCCGATATATAAACCAGCGGTACAGTAAGCACTTGCAAACACATCCAGCTATTTTAATCCGCCAGAGGCGGACAATATTAAATGAAATACACCATTTGCTCTTCCAAAAATTCCGAAGGATGATATTTCATTCCTTTCGGCTTATCCCTATCACCGGACAAGCTTTTCCTATCATCGTTTCATCCCGTAGGGCAAGGTTTTTACGTGTAGGGCTGCTCTTTTATTGCCCGCTCTTCAGAGTGGGGATTACTGGCAAAAGGGCCTTTTACCGGCTTTAGCCCAAAGCAGAAATGCTCGTTGGGCTAAAGCCCAGACATCCTTTCTCCTTTCGATCCCCGCCATAAATGGCGGGCAATAGACGGCCTCACGCTTAACTTTGTGACATTGCCCTTAGGATTAAAACTGTGGCAACTTGCCAATTTTAAATCCAGATGCGGCTGCCCTGGTGATCCATAAAAGTTTCATCTGCTGTAGCTTCGCAACTCTTATGGCATGGAACGTGGACCGGGAATACCAAATCAGGCGCAGCTTAAATATTATTTTTTTTATCCTGTACCTTCTCTTCTTATTTTACGTGATCCTTTTTAAGGGACCATCGATCTATAGAGTTGTTGCACCGTTTGAGTATTTTTCCGGGACCCTGAACCCGCCTGTTTATAACGATTATAATTTTGTTCCTTTGCGTACTATCCGCCTGTATTTCGCCGGCAGCACCTGGACTCCGACGAACGTCATTGTTGGCAACGTTTTTGGAAATATTGCGCTTTTTATGCCGTTTGGATTTTTGTTTCCCCTCGTTTTCAGAAAGAAGGAAAAGTTTGGCTCCGTGGTATTGGCCGCCTTTTTATTAAGCTGCTTGTTAGAGGCTTTTCAACTTGTTTTTCATACAGGCTTTTGTGATATTGATGATGTGCTGCTTAATACAACAGGAGGCGTATTAGGTTATCTTTTTTACGCGGTGATCTACCGATAATTGGTTCCTCTGTTCCTGATCGAAATTTACCAGCGGGATTTTTTTGAAATCCCAGTTGGAAAACATGAATATATATTCTGTCAACCTAACAAAAGTTGCCAGAGGGAAGATCATTTCTACAACTAAAAACTGCCTTTGCTAAATTGTTGTAGTGCTTCGTTCCAATCAGGCTGGTCAAAAAAAAGATTCGCTTTCTCAGCTAATTCTTTTCTTATGTAGTTCAGGGGCATGATATGGTTGACGTAGAAACCAACCTAACCTGAAGTTTCCTATATCACCCTCCTCCGACAGGCTCAGAGAGGCAACATCCCGGGTAATAATTTAAGACGGTTGTAAAAGTCCCTTGAATGGTTCAACATCGATCTCAAATAACACGTTACCGCTTTGGT
>DASVSM010000174.1:0-6422 GCA_036388115.1 Flavisolibacter sp. | reverse complement strand
CAGAGGATACAAGAACCACATCCAAACTTCTGAATCACTATCAAATTCAAAAGCCACTCACACCTTATCACCAGCACAACGAACACAAAATCCTGCAACATTTAGTAGATCAAATGGCGGCCGGCAAAGTGATGGCTGTTGTTACTGATGCCGGCACACCGGGCATTTCCGATCCGGCTTTTTTGTTGGTGAGAGAATGCATTAAGAACAACATCAAAGTAGAAAGCCTACCCGGCGCCACTGCTTTTGTTCCTGCACTAATTAATAGTGGTCTTACCACTAACCGTTTTGTCTTTGAAGGCTTCCTTCCCATAAAGAAAGGAAGGCACACAGCCCTTACACAGTTAGCCATTGAAGAACGTACCATCATCTTGTACGAATCGCCCCTGCGGCTGGTAAAAACGCTGGAAGACTTTATCCAATATTTTGGCGCTGAACGCAAGTGCTGTGTGAGCCGCGAACTCACCAAAATGTTTGAAGAAAATGCCCGCGGCACTTTGCAGGAAGTGCATGATCACTTCAGTCAAAAAACAGTGAAAGGTGAAATTGTGATCGTCATAGAAGGAAAAGAATAACCCCTTTCCCTCCAACCTATTCGTTTTTTCGCTCTTCTTAATCTGCACATTTTCCTATTTGCATATTTACACATTTGCTTACCTTCATTCTAAATAGTTGTTTAACTAACTAATTTCATTTATGGCCAAACGAATCATCAAAAAGGTTGCGGTTTTAGGAAGTGGTGTGATGGGTTCCCGGATTGCCTGTCATTTTGCAGGCATTGGTTTACAGGTTTTGCTTTTAGATATTGTTCCTGCTGAAGCAAAAGAGTCAAGTGATAAAAATGTTCGCAATAAAATTGTCAACGATTCGCTGCAGGCAGCTATTAAAAGCAACCCCTCTCCTGTTTTTACAACAGACGTTGTAAAGCGAATTACAACCGGGAATTTTGATGATAACTTAAAAGATATTTCATCTTATGACTGGATCATTGAAGTGGTAGTTGAGCGGCTTGATATCAAGCAGTCACTCTACGAAAAAGTGGAAGGTTACAGAAAACCTGGAACACTCATTACAACGAATACTTCAGGTATTCCTATCCACTTATTGTCAGAGGGCAGAAGTGACGATTTCAGAAGAAATTTCTGCGGCACGCACTTCTTTAATCCGCCACGGTACTTGCGCTTGTTGGAAATTATTCCAACACCTGATACCGACAAAGAAGTGGTTGACTTCCTCATGCATTACGGCGACCTGTACCTGGGTAAAACAACGGTGCTGGCAAAAGATACCCCAGCCTTCATTGCCAACCGCATTGGTGTTTACGGCATGATGGCCATTTTTGGTTTGATTGAAAAATTAGGATTGACGATCGATGAAGTGGATGCCTTAACCGGGCCAATCATTGGCCGTCCAAAATCGGCAACATTCCGTACTGCTGATGTAGTAGGTATTGACACATTAGTGAAAGTGGCAAAAGGCGTTTATGAGAACTGTGCAAACGACGAACAACGTGAAGCTTTCCAGGTTCCAACATGGTTAAATAAAGTGGTAGAGAACAAATGGCTGGGCGATAAAACTGGCCAGGGCTTCTTTAAAAAAGTGAAAGGCGCAGGTGGAGAGAAAGACATACAGACATTGAATCTGCAAACACTGGAATATGCACCACGGCAAAAACCAAAGTTTGCTTCGGTTGATGCAGCAAAAGCTGTTGATGATTTAAAACAGCGCCTGAAAATGCTGGTTGGCGGACAAGATAAAGCAGGTGAATTTTATCGACAGTTCCACTATGGTTTGTTCTCCTATATCTCTCATCGCATTCCGGAGATCAGCGATGAAGTCTATCGCATTGATGACGCCATGAAGGCGGGCTTCGGCTGGGAGATTGGCGCCTTTGAAAGCTGGGATGCGCTGAACGTAGAAAGAACTGTAACGGCCATGAAAGCGGCCGGTTATCCTGTTGCATCATGGGTGGAAGAAATGTTGGCAGCCGGCAACAAATCTTTCTACAAAGTTGAAGGCGGAAAAACACTGGTGTATGACCCGGCTTCCAAAGCGTATAAACAAATTCCGGGAAGCAACGAGTTTATCATCTTAAGTAACTTCCAGGATAAAATTGTTTGGAAGAACAATAGCTGCAAGCTGTATGATATGGGTGATGAGGTATTAGGCCTGCAATGGAATACCAAGATGAACTCTATTGGCGGCGATGTTTTGAGCGGCATCAGCAAAGCCATTGAACTGGCAGAAAAAGATTACAAAGGCTTAGTGATTGCCAATGAAGGCGCCAACTTCAGTGCCGGTGCCAACGTAGGCATGATCTTCATGATCGCTATCGAACAGGAATGGGACGAACTGGACATGGCCATTCGCATGTTCCAGAACACGATGATGAGAGCAAGGTATTCATCAGTGCCGGTGGTAACAGCACATCATGGCTTATCGTTGGGCGGCGCCTGCGAATTGAGCTTGCATAGTGATAAAGTTTGTGCTGCGGCAGAAACCTATGTTGGCTTAGTGGAGCTAGGTGTAGGTCTCATCCCCGGTGGCGGTGGAACAAAAGAATTTGTGCTAAGAGCATCCGACGAAATGCACCAGGATGAGCCAGAGACCATCACGTTAAAGAATCGTTTCCTCACAATTGCCACAGCAAAAGTTGCCACCTCTGCACAAGAAGCTTATGATTTAGGCATCTATCGCAAAGGCTTAGATGAAGTAGTGATGAACATGGACCGGCGGGTAATGGAAGCAAAAAAATCGGTGATTGAAATATATGACAGCGGCTATGTGATGCCAACGCAGCGGAAAGATATCAAAGCCTTAGGCCGAAGTTCATTGGGTGCTTTGTATGCAGGCATCAATAGCATGACAAAGGCAAATTATGCAACGGAGCATGACGCATTAGTAGCAAGAAAGCTTGCTTATGTGATGTGTGGCGGTGACCTGAGCGAAGCAACACTGGTAAGTGAACAATATCTCCTTGACCTGGAAAGGGAAGCATTCCTTTCGCTTTGCGGAGAAAGAAAAACACTGGAGAGAATTCAAAGTGTTTTAAAAGGTGGAAAGCCTATTCGCAATTAAACTGAACAATCGATGGGTATAGTTGAGTTTGAAGGCCGGAGCAAAAGCGTTTTAATCCAATCGCATATTATCACATATGGTAATGCGGCTTCTTCTGCACTAACCGATCAAATTCGCGATGAAATAGAAACCATGTGGAACGAAGCACATGGCAGGGTTGTACTTGATAACGAATCTTACCTGATTCAATTTCAGATCACTGCTGAAACAAAAGCAACCATTACCGAACTGGAAATCCTTCAAAATGTTAATCCAAGAAACAACTATTTCCGGATTGAAGAATTCGTTCACGGCAGCATCTCCTTTGTTGATGGACTGGGTTGCAACAGTGGCTACTTTCTGCTCGAAAACCTGTACAAAGGTTCTACCACTGCCGCACATGAATACGGGCATACATTAGGATTAGACCATCCACGGATTTTAGACATTCGCGGACAAGGTGTGCCGGGCATCATGTATCCAAGGGGAACCTTAGTGGATGCGCAGTACCAGTATGACTCAACCATTCCGGCCGGCCAGAAAGGCGGCACCATGCACCCCATGTACCGGAAAGTAAAACAGGAAGACATTCAAAATCTAAGACTGCACAGGTTAACCTTTGAAAACCGCCGGGCCACCATCGGCGATTTTACCAATATCTATCATTGGAATCATGCAGAAAGCGGTCCTGAAAACTTTTTTACCCCTCCTTTTTTTGGCTGAGTTTACAGCTTGGCTACATCCGTTCTTCACCTCATATCACCAATCAAAAAACGGGCTTGCGGGTAAGGTTTTCCTTTTTATATTCATTGTATCTTAGATACAATCATTCAACTATTTGTTTATGAAAAAACTCCTCCTGCTGCTCTGTGCCGGCTATGCTGTTTCGGCATGGGCACAACCCCGCTTACCGAAAAATTACTCCTGGCAAAAACTGGACAATGGTTTGGAAGTAGTGGTCATTGAAAACCACAAGGTGCCACTGGCTACTATTGAGATTGCTGTTAGAAACGGCGCTTATACCGAAGGGCCTGAATTCAGCGGTCTGTCGCATTTGTTTGAACACATGTTTTTCAAAGCCAACAAGGTTTATTCCGACCAGGAAAAGTTTTTGAAACGAACGCAGGAATTGGGCGCTATCTGGAATGGTACAACCGGCAATGAAAGAGTGAATTATTTTTTCACCTTCGACAAGGATAGCCTGGAAGCAGGATTACTATTTATGAATGCTGCTATTCGCTTTCCTATCTACCGCGAAGAAGACATGCAGAAAGAACGGCCCGTAGTGGATGGCGAATTTCAGCGTGGTGAAAGCGATCCCGGTTTCCAGCTATGGATAGAAAGCAATAAAAAAGTATGGGGCGATTTGTTTACCCGCAAAAACCCTATCGGCGATCACGATGTCATCAATTCCGCCACGCCTGCCAAAATGATGGTCATCAAAGACAAATATTATGTGCCCAATAATTCGCTGCTGGTAATCTGCGGCGATGTAAATCCGCAGCAGGCTTTTGCCATGGCAAAACGCATTTACGGCGATTGGGAACCATCGGCTGAAAATCCGCATGCAAAATTCCCGATACCGGAATTCACACCTTTAAAGCAACCAGAGTACTTCATTAAAGAATCATCCATTGCACAAACGCCGCAAATGATGCTAACCTGGCAAGGGCCTGATGTGCGGAACGATTCAGTTGCTACCATCGCCGCCGATGTATTCTCCAAACTACTTTCACTAAACTCGTCTAAGTGGCAACAGGCATTGGTAGATAAGGGCCTGGCTTCTTCTGTTTATTCTTACTACTTAACCAGTCGTTTTGTTGGGCCGATAGAAGTCGGCGTCACACCCATCCCGGGAAAGATGAAAGAGTGTTATGAAGAAATGATAAAGCAGATTAGCATGTGGGGCGATCCGAATTATTTTACCGATGATGAACTGGCAAAAGCCAAAGCCGGTTTGAAGCGGCAGCAAATCAGGTCGAACGAAAAGCCTTCTTCGCTTGCTTCTCAACTGACCTTCCACTGGTGCAGCACGTCACTTGAATATTTTACCGACTACTTTCCGGCCATGGACAAAGTGACCAAACAGGATATTGTAAACTATGTCAACAGGTACATCGTTGGCAAGCCTTATGTGGCCGGCATGATCATCAACAAAGAGATGAACGAAAAGCACAAACCATCTGAATTCTTCAAATCTAAAAACCAACTATAATGAAACAACTATTTTTCTGCTTCCTGCTATTTGCATCCTTTGCAAATGCACAAGAAAAGAAGCCATACGAAATGATGGTGAACGGTGTAAAAGTGGTTGTTGTACCCAGTGGCAACGAGATTGTGCAGGTGGATATGGTGATCAAAGGCGGACTTCAAAATTATACCGCCGACAAAGCCGGCATTGAGAAATTAGCGATGACGGCATTAACAGAATGCGGTACATTAAAACGCGATAAAAACAGTTTTAAGAATGAATTAGATGCCGTTGAAGCATACATGAATTGCTTTACCGGAAGAGATGCGGCCCGCATTCAACTCAACTGCATCAAAGGAGATTTTGAAAGCGTATGGCCGCTGTATGTAGAAGCAGTAACGATGCCGAAGTTTGATGCAAAGGAATTTGCCCGCATCAAGGAAGAAGCATTGAACCATATCCGCGAAGAAGAATCGAATCCGGATGCGGCCTTGCAAAAGATGGCGATGCAAACTGCGTTCAAAGGACAGGATTATGCCAAGTCGCAAAACGGCACCCTGGAAACCGTTCAGAAGCTGACGCCGCAAGCCACAAAAGCCTATCTCAAATCCATCCTCACCCGTTCACGCATGTTTATTGTGATTGTCGGTGATTTCGACAAAGAAGATTTAGAGAAAAAGCTAACTGCTTTTATAGCAAAGATTCCACAAGGCAAACCGTTTGTATTGAAACGAGGTAGTTATATCCCGCAGGCCAATACATTTGCACCGAAGCAAAAAGACGTTGCCACCAACTACATCATGGGCATTTCAGCGGCACCGCCGCCCGATTCAAAAGAATACCTCGCAGGTGCCCTGGCTTCCGGTATGTTCTACGACAAAGCTTTCCTGGAAGTTCGTACCAACAACGGCTTATCATACGCTCCGGCCGCCGGCATCTCAAATGGCCTGACGCCCTATTCTTATTTGTACGTCACCACGAAAGAGCCGGACAAATACATAGCCGTTGCCCGCAACATGGTAGATAAACTGAAGAAAGACGGCTTTCCGGAAGATGATGTAAAAAATAAAAAGAACACATTTACCACCCAACCGTATTACCGCAACGAAACAAATGGTTCGCTGGGTGCTATGGTAGCCAATGCAGAACTATTGCGTGGCGACTGGAAGAAAGC
>DASVSM010000173.1:0-3484 GCA_036388115.1 Flavisolibacter sp. | reverse complement strand
GTGTTCAATTTGTTGCAACACATCTGGCTTGCCATCGGGCACCTGGATTTCCACTACGCTGGCTTTTTGATCAACAGTGGTATTATCGTACTTCAAGTTAAATTCTTCATAGGCAAGAGAGAGTCCCATCACAGTTTCGGCAAGGGATTCTACCCGCATATCAAAATCGCCGGCATCGTGCCAGCCGCCCTTGTTTAAGCCGGGCACCACGTCACCGCTTTTGAATGATGTTAGCGTTGCATGTCCCTGCAGGTAACCATCAAAATGATTAGTGTCAATGGGCGCCATGCGGGCATCATCCATGTGGCACCAGCCATGCCATACGCGGTAGCGCTCATTCACCCGCATGTGGCACATTTGTGCGGGAAGAAAATACTCCAGCGTAGGCTGCCAAACATTGCGGGTGTACACCTCTTTTTCAATGGCAAAAGGTTCGGTTTGATACTTGCCATACTTCACTACATACATGCCGGGCTTTTGCACAGACGTAAAATCAAACTGCAGGTAGTTGTAGCGTAAAAATTTACCCCATGCTTTTGGTGCCGATGTTAATGTAGCCTCATAGCCACCGGTTTCTTTTAAGCGAAGCAGCGAAACGGCTGGCAATGCTTTATCGGCGGCGTCAAGTTCTATCACGGCTGTTTTTTTCTGGGCGGGATGATAGCCCACCTGCGATACCTGCACTACCGGATCAGCCTTCCATCCTTCAATAGCGTTTGGTGTTACCAGCCATTGGATAGCATTCTTTGTTGCACCTTTTTGAACCAGTGACCGCACCACAAACCAGCCGTTGTTATGCTTACCGCGACCATCTACCAATTGCAAATCGTTGCCGGTTAAGTTTTCAATCAGCATCTGCTGGTGGGGCGATTCAGGGGCGACGGTTAAACGCTTGCCGGTTGCCATGGGTTGTATCTGTAATTCGCCCCATTGGTCAGTAAAGTTGGGACCGTTGGCCTGCCGCGGAAAAATGCCGGATTGCCCATCCATATACCAGCTTTTGCCAAAGAGAATACCAGGGAAAAGTTCGAAGTTGAAACCCACTCTTCCAATCCATTTATCGGGCAATGGCTTGTCCAGATCAACAATAATTTTAAAGGCTTTTCCTGCTGGCAACACACGAACATTGTAGCTGAATTTTAAATCAGGGTATATAATCGGATTGAAGCCTTTGCGATTGATTTCTTCGTTGGGATATTCCATGCGTACACTCACTTCGCCGGTGGCTTTGTCGATGACCCTTTTGCCCACTTTTGGTGTGGGTTGCCATTGGCCGGGTGTAGGTTCTAATCGCAGGTCGCCATTAGTAGCGGTACGTAATCCATTTTGAATGACGCCAACACCGCCCTGGTGACTCTCGGGGTAAAAGTCATGCGCCAGCATGACGTTGACGCTGCCGTATTCGAGGTACTCCTGGCTGTTTAATTTCATGCCTGAGACCTTCTTTGCTTGCGCAGATGCGAATGTGTAAAACAGCAGGGAAAGAAGGGTGAGTGATAGAGAAAAAATTGCTTTGGGTTTCATATAGCTTTTGGTTCTGTTAGATGATTGATACAGGAGGTTTTAATTTAAGTGTATAGACTGAAAGTATTATAGCTATTAATTCTCATCACGCATGAATAAGCCAACCATCGTAACCGCTCTTGCTTGTCCTGCTGACGCAGGAAGCATCTGTGGATTGTGCTTTAAGGAAAGAAGGCGATCATTCACTATTCTTACCACAGAGTTGCTTCTAATTCATTCCAAAGGTCCCTCGTGCCTCGGGATGACAAGGCAAGAGGCAGTATTGTTTGCAGGCAGATCGAAGGTTTGGAGAAACGATCATTTGTTATGGCTTAGTTGTTATGAATCACCTTCTGAAAAAGATTTTTCACAGACGGCATTTAGTACCCTTCAAACATGACCGTACTCATCTTTTCCTCAACCTTACTTACTCATCAACGTTACATAACTCGTTGCATCCAACGTAAATGTTGCTGCACCATTTACTACTGCCACTGCCTTTCCTTCCTGCATCGAACGTTTTGCATCGGTCACAAACAATTGTAAGCTCTTTACAGTTTTCGGTAACCCTTTCACAGTAAGTTGCCGCGTTGCACCATTGTTTACAAAGTGCAACGCATACTGTCCTTTACTGTTATCACCCAAAGCGGCGCAGGAAATATCCGGCGAATTATAACTAACCTTCATTGCCTTCAACCCTTGTGGTGTTGCTGCTAATTGTTTCAGATTCCAGAAGCGTTGCGTTGGCCGCAGCTTAGTTGTATCACCAAAAATGCCGCCGCCCGCCATTGGTGAATAATCAGCCGTTAGTTGCCATTGCAGAATAGACGCAGGCTGACAAATAGCCAGCATGCGTGTATATAAATTGATTTCTTCCAGCGCATAAGTGGGTTCTAAAAAAATCATCGGATAACCCCAGGCCTGCGCATCTATGCTGCCTTCACCAACCAGTAAAGGCTTGGCAAGTTTGGTAGCAGCATCTGCCCATTTTTGCAAAGTTGCCGTTTCCCATCCCCGCCACGAATGAAAGGAAACAGCACCGATATATTTATGCGTTGCCGGATCGGCCATAGCCGGGTAAATGAATTCATACGTGGTGGCGTCGGAGTTATCGCCCAATAACATTTTCGTTTTCAACCCACGGTTTTCCAGGTAAGCGCCAAGGCCTTTAATGAGCGTTGCATGTTCGGCCCCGGTCTGTCTTACATTGATGCCCAGGTCCGATTCGTTGAAAGAAAACATGGCTACCTCCACGCCGTAACCTTCTTTTAAAAAAGCAATATAATCGGCGATAGACTTATATATCTCTTGTGTGCTGTCGGCATTCAATGGATTACCCCAGATACCATCGGGCCCGGGACGGCTTCGTCGCGGACCAACGATAGTCCAGTCGGGACCCGACCAGGCAGAGAGAATAACAGGCATGCCCATCTTGCTTAAGCGCTGCGCCATTTCCATTGCGTTCTTTACAGCAGGATGAAGTCGTCCGGCACGGGCAGAATCAATCGGGCTATCGTTCTTACCTCGTTGCCAGAAACGCCAGGGCATTTCTACACGTCCCCACGCTACCCTTAGGTTGGCAAGACTGTAATCAATCACCTGCGGATCGGTTCGGGCATTTTGTAAACGAAAGTTTCCACCAAGGCCATCAAACGGTCTGCCTGTGGCGGCCGTGTTAATCATAACTGTAACAGGCGTTTTATCAACTATACCCGACGCCTCAATGGAAAGGCCTTTGGTAATGACTTCGCCTTTTTCAATACGATTCCTTTTTAAGGGTATAAAAATTTCCAGGTTCTTTTCTTTGCCCGTGGAAGTTTGTATAACTACTGTAGTTGGTTTATCAAAGCGAAAGACCACCTTCCGTTGGGCAGAAACAAATTGCAGGCTGCTTACAGATCCCTCGGGGAACTTCGCCACCTGTCCTTGCGAAACAAACAGGCTTTTTGCTTTTTCATCATCCCATTGCCAGGTACTCTTT
>DASVSM010000172.1:0-5032 GCA_036388115.1 Flavisolibacter sp. | reverse complement strand
CCGACAAACCTGTGAAATCCCTGTCGTTAGATGGGTCCCAGTTCCAGTAGCGCCACGCGGTGGTTGATGTGAGGGTGCCGCCTCCAACTTTTGCATCCACGTTCACCGATACGCCGCCCAACTGGTTGCCGGAACGCCAGGGTGTATTGTGGTCAATGATACGGTCGAAAGGATTGTTGGTTGGTAACTTGTAATTAAGCGAAGCGATGATAGAATCAAACTGACGGTAGCCCGGACGCTGCGTTTTGACAACACCCGCAATCACCTGCGCATAGCCATCCGGCTTTTGGTCGGTTACATCGCCAATCAGGGTGATCTTCACTTTGTCGGAAGGTGTGAACAGCAACTGACCGCGAACACCGATGTTGTTCAGATCATTCACCGGTTTTTGCGTGGCCACATTATACAAAACGCCATTGCGTTGCGTGCCGGAGAAGGAAAGGCGGGCCGCCAGTTTTTTTGTGATGGCGCCTGTTACAGATGCCTTGGCCTGGATAAAACCATAGTTGCCATAACTGACTTCGAAGTTCACTCCTCTTTTAAAACGCGGCGCACGGGTGGTGATGTTGAAAGCCCCGGCGGTGGTGTTCTTTCCGAACAGGGTTCCCTGCGGACCACGCAATACTTCAATTTGTTCGATGTCGATAAAGTCAAGCGTGGTGGCGGCGGGACGGGCATAATAAACACCATCCACATAAAAGCCTACACCCGGATCGATGCCATCATTGGTTAAACCAAACGTAGAGCCTACTCCGCGAATGTTGAGCGTTGTATTTCGTGGATTAGATGAATACAATTGTACTGTCGGCACGAGTTCTTTCAGCCGGTTCACGTTGAAGGCGCCCGCTTCTTCCACCTGCCGGCCGCCTAATACCGAAACCGCAATGGGAACATTCTGCGCCGTTTCTACACGCCGACGTGAGGTGATGACCAGTTCCGACAACTGATTGTTGTCGATGAGCACAATGTTGAGAACCGTGTCTTTTAATTCTGAAATCAGCACCTCGCTTGGCGCATACCCGGCAGAACTGATCTGCAGCGTGAAAGGTATCTCTTTCGGCGCCTGAATGCGAAACTCGCCTTTGTTATCGGCGATGGTGGCGATGACGGTGTTTTTTACTTTTACCGATGCGGCTTCAACTGGCACGCCCTTGCCGTCTTTGATGGTGCCGGTTAATAATTGCTGACTGTATGCTGTCGATACAAAAAGCAACAGAATGATAGTGAGATGTAATCGAAAGTTCATGGTATAAAAAGTTTGAATTGTTTTTGAAAAGTGATGGCAATGCCTGTCCTGCCGCCATCAAAGCAGGTAAAATAAGGATGTGATAAAAGGTGGAATCAACAACAGCAACAACATCGCTCTGAAGAGCGCAGACGGGTACCGGAAGGGATGAAAGCAGCAAGGGGCTTTCGTAACTTAAAAAGCTGGTTGGTTTTGATAAGAGCTTCGTACATGTTCCGTGGTTTACAAAAGTTTAATGAGAATGCGAATGCTCCATATAACGACAATCGTTCCGAGTAAAATAAAGGATGCTTTTTTCGGCAGCTTGCCTTGCAGCTTTGCAGCAATAGGCGCCGCTAATAAGCCACCAATGATCAAGGCGAAAATGACCTGCCAGTGCTGAACGCCAATGAGTGTAAAAAAAGTGAAGGCACTGGCAAGTGTTACAAAGAACTCCGTCAAACTAACAGAGCCAACAACAAACCGCGGTGTTCTTCCTTTGGTGATGAGTGTTGCTGTCACAATTGGTCCCCAGCCACCACCGCCGAATGAATCTAAAAAACCACCGGCGCCAGCCAATAAACCATAGCGTTTAAACTTCTTTTTGGTGTTGGTGGCTTTAAAAGCGTTGTAGAATATCTTGATGCCAAGGAAAAGTGTATAGACAGCCATTATAGGCCTTATATACGACAAATGTGTTTCGCCGAAATAAACCAGCAAGACAGCGCCAAGTATGGCTCCGACAATGCCGGGTATTAAAAGTGCCTTGAACATTTTCTTGTTCACATTGCCGAACTTGTAGTGGCTGTAACCCGATGCACCACTGGCAAACATTTCCGCGGTGTGAATGCTGCCGCTGATAGCGGCCGGACTTACATTAGCGGACATGAGAACAATGGCACTGGTCACGCCATATCCCATGCTGGTTGCACCATCTACCAATTGCGCTAGAAATCCGGCAAGGATCATCCAGTGAAAACTATCATCCAGTGTTTTATACCAGTCCACCGCACTAACACTCACTTCTTTTAGCGGAATGTAAGAAAGGATAAAATGGCCCAGCAGCATCAATCCAAAAGCGGCAAGTAGATACGTCGCCGTACGCTTCCATTTTTTTTCTTTTTCGAAGTTGTCTTTCTCAACCAGCACACTGGTAATGGCATCAAGCTGTTTTACCTTTTCAGAAAAATTGCCATTCAGCTTCGTTCTGATTTTCGCCAGGTTCTCCACCACATCATCAATCTCGTTTGGTAATGCATGTTGCAAAATTTCTTTCAATCGTTTGGCCATTGTGGGCGATTTGCCATTGGTGGAAATAGCAATCTTTACCGCACCTTTTTGAACAATGGAGCCTAGATAAAAATCACAGAGGTCAGGCGTATCGGCCACATTCACCAGCAGCTTTTTTTCTTTGGCCAGGTTGCGGATCACTTTACTCGTTTCCTTGTTATTGACCGCAACCACCACAATATCTTTTCCCTCAAGATCGCTTTCATCAAATGCTTTTTCCAGCAGCGTTACGTTTGTAAACGCAGTTGAAAAAGCCTGTATGCCAACGGAAACGTTTGTAGCGACGACCGTCACTTTGGTTGCCGGTGAATTTCTCAGAATAGCTGTTAGCTTTTCCAGTCCTACGTTGCCGGCGCCCACCAAAAGAACTTCCTGCTCCTCCAGTTTTAAAAAGATGGGAAAAAGATGATTAACACCTTCCGCTCTTATAATCTCTTCCTGTTCCGTTTGGGTGTTTTCCATGTTTAATTTGATAGGTTCACAAAATTTTCACGCAGCACAAAATCACCAAAGCTTTCGCCACCGTTTCTCTTGCTGCTGTAAACCGCAAACAAAGCATCTAGCTCTGATAAAATCGCCGCTTCATCCAGACTGTCTTTGTATTTAATGTTCAGTCTTTCTCCCAACCGGTCACCACCAATGTGCAGGTTATATTTTCCCGGTGCAGTACCAACGAAGCCAATCTCAGCCAGCGGCGAACGTCCGCAGCCGTTAGGGCAGCCTGTCATCCGAACATGAATTTCCTCACGTAATAAATTATGTTTTTGCAGCAGCGGTTCCATCTTCGAAATCAACTCCGGCAAATAACGTTGCGCTTCGGCCAGTGCAAGCGGGCAGGTAGGAAGTGCCACGCAGGCCACAGAATTTTTCCTTATCTCAGTAGAGTTTTCTGTGTGCTCAATGATCTTAAATTCGGTCAGTATTTTTTCAATCGCGGCTTTATCGTTTTCAGCGATATCACTCAGAATCAAGTTTTGATTTGCCGTAAAACGGAAGTTCGCCTGCCTTGTTTCCGCTACTTGCAACAAGGCTGTTTTCAATGCCAGCCGTTCATCATCCAGCACACGGCCGTTCTCTACAAACAAGGTGTAATGCCATCTGCCATCGCCGCTTTGCTCCCATCCAAAATGGTCACGTCTTTCGGTAAACGTATAGGCCTTTGCTTCTTCCAGGCCGAAACCACAACGCTTTTCCAGTTCTTCCTTGAAAGCAGGAATTCCCATTTTATCAACGGTGTATTTCAGTCGGGCCAGCTTGCGGTCGCTGCGGTTGCCGTAGTCACGTTGAACCGTCAGCACTTCATACACGGCTTTCATAATATTCTCCTCAGGCACATAACCAATCACGGTTGCAATCCGTGGATAGTTGGCCGGGTTGCCATGCGTAGCACTCAATCCACCACCTACAGCCAGGTTGAAGCCTACCAGTTTTTCGTTTTCTACAATAGCAATCAATCCTACATCGTTTGCAAAAACATCCACATCATTGTTTGGGGGTATAGCCACGGCAATTTTGAATTTGCGGGGCAGGTAACGGTCCTGGTACAAGGGATCTTCTTCCTCTTTTTTATCGATCAGTTTTTCTTCATCCAGCCATACTTCGTAGTACGCTTTTGTTTTTGGAAGGAACGCTTCGGATATCTTTGACGCATAGTCATGGATGTATTTATGCAACGGAGAAATAGACGGATGACTGCTGGCAATTACGTTCCGGTTCACATCGCCGCAGGCAGCAATGGAATCCAGCTTTACCGCATCAAAATCTTTTAGTGTTGGCTTGATATCACGCTTTAGTATACCATGCAATTGAATGGTCTGACGAGTTGTGATCTTGATCACACCGGTTGAGTAATTACCGGCAACATGGTGCGCTGCCATCCATTGTTCCGGCGTGATCAATCCACCGGGTATGCGCAGGCGAATCATGAACGAAAAAAGTTTGTCGAGCTTTTGGGCAGCACGTTCTTCTCTCAGGTCGCGGTCGTCCTGCTCATACATGCCATGAAACTTGATCAGGGCATGATCGGGCTCACGAACAGCGCCGGTGATCTCATCCAGCAAGCTTTCCTTCAGCGTTCCCCGGAGGGCATCGCTGGCTGTCTTTATTTTTTCAACTGCTGATAAATTTTTCTGATCTGCCATTGTTCATCTTTTGTTTGATGATCGTGTTTATTTTTTATGAACCAGAGGCCAGTGCTGCTATTTAGCGTTCGTTGCGTCGCACTCTTGTACGCTTTGTAAGTCTATTCAGCAGGGTTACGCTGCTTTGTGATTGTTTTCTTTTTTTATCTGCAAAGACCCACCCCAGAATCATACAATACAATCATTTCCTAAACTCGCCCCTCCAGGGAGGGGATGTGTACTAAAGCAGTACCATCTGCTTTCGTATTCTATGATTCATGCTCTTTTTGCTCTAAAGCACTACAACCCTCAGGATATCCATCCCCACCCTGGAGGGGCGGCAGACTGATACCATAAAGAACGCTTCGAAAAGGGTGGGTTTACAACGAACACACTT
>DASVSM010000171.1:0-2660 GCA_036388115.1 Flavisolibacter sp. | reverse complement strand
CCCCAACATTACAATCAACGCCTATTACCAGGCGAGTAACACCCTAGGGTCTGCAGGCTTTCCTACCAGCAGTGGCGCACCGTACAACAGGATTCAAATGAACACCTATCATTACAGCACCAGCACGGGCAGCACAAACGTGAACTACATTGCTACCATTATGGCGCATGAAATGGGGCACTGCATTGGCTTCCGTCACACCGATTACATGAACCGTGCCTATAGCTGCGGCGGTTCCACTTACAATGAAGGTTCAGCCGGTGTTGGTGCCATTCACATTCCGGGTACGCCAACAGGGCCAAGTGCCAGCTCGTGGATGCTGGCCTGCAGCAACGGTGGGAATCGTCCTTTCACCAGCGCAGACAGAACCGCTTTAAACTATCTTTACTGATCACTTCAATGTTTACATGCACATGAGAAGAGCCCTCTGCCTTTTGGCGGAGGGTTTTTATTTGATGATAAGAAAGCATTGACGTCTCAGCTTGCCGGCAAAATCAAACGGTGTAGTGGCTTTGGTGATGTCTTTAATTGAACCGGAGTGGATGCGGCTTACTCTGAGTTCGAACTTTGTATAGTTGGTGCTGAAATAAAGTTTTCCCTCTTTTGAAAGGACTCGCATACAGTCGTTGATCAGTGATACGTGGTCTCGTTGAATATCCAGGATATCTTCCATACGCTTGCTGTTACTGAATGTAGGCGGGTCCATTACAATCAGGTCAAAGCTTTCTGCCGGAAGACTTTTCAGGTACTGCAGCACATCGGCATGAACGATCTGGTGATTTGTATAACCGGGAAAATTCAAGACACGGTTTCTTTCGGCCCATGACAGGTATGTTTTTGAAAGATCAACAGACACGACCTGTGACGCACCGCCTGCAATAGCATAAATAGAAAAAGAACCGGTGTAGCAAAATAAGTTCAGAACCCGCTTAGCATTGCTTTGCTCCCTAACCATTTGACGGGTGATGCGATGGTCGAGGAACAATCCGGTGTCGAGGTAATCACTCAGGTTAACAAGGAACTTCAGCCCTGCTTCGGTGGCAGTAAACTCATTCTTCTCCTCAGCAACTTTTTGGTATTGCCCTGTCCTGCCCTCTTTACGCTGGCGAAGCCTGGTAAAAATATTTTCTTTGGGAATACCCGTGACATTTGTCATAACGCCCAGGCATTCGTCCAGCCAGTTTTCGTGTTCTTCATCTGTTAACTGGTGCCGCCGCTTGTATTCGGAAACATATAATTTATCTTCATAAACCTCAATGATAAACGGCGCTTCCGGCAGGTCGTGGTCATAAATCCGGTAACAGGAAACCCCCTGCCGCCTGGCCTGTTTACTCAGGTGCCGGTATACTTTTTCCAGCCGGTTTTTAAACGATAAAAATTTGTCAAACGAATGCTGCATTGCCAAAAAATTTAGGAACTTCGGCGTCCTTCAGACGTTCACCTGTTCACGAGTTTACCGGTTCACAAGTTAGTGGACATTGACGAAAAGCTCCCAACCTGTGAACTGGTGAACAGGTAAACTTGTGAACAACATCTATGTATGCCATTGTAGACATTGAAACGACAGGCGGCTATGCAGCAGCAAACGGTATTATTGAAATTTCCATTCAGGTATTTGATGGCGAAAATGTGGTGGAGCAGTTTGAATCGCTGGTGAACCCTGGCCAGGTAATTCCGCGTTACATTCAAGCCTTTACCGGAATCACCAACGAAATGGTGGCAGACGCACCATCCTTTGAAGAGATCGCAGAAAGGGTTTTTACCATTTTACAGGGAAACATTTTTGTTGCACATAATGTCAATTTCGATTACTCCTTTGTCAAGAGCAACCTTGATTTTTTTGGTTACACATTCAATGCAAAAAAACTTTGCACGGTACGATTGGCCAGGCAAATATTCCCGGGTTTTCCATCGTATAGCTTAGGCAACCTTTGCCATTCTTTAGAAATAGAGATCAAAGACCGTCACCGTGCCGGTGGTGATGCAGCAGCAACGGTGATTCTCTTTAAAAAGATGCTGAAGAACGATACCAAAGGAGCCATCCAGGCAAGCTTAAACCGGGCCTCCAAAGAAGCCATTCTGCCACCTAACGTTCCGCGGGAGCATTGGGCAGCCTTGCCTAACACACCGGGGATTTACTATTTCCACGATCAGAAAGGAAAGGTGGTGTATGTGGGAAAAGCAAAGAATATCCGGTCGAGAGTGAACAGTCATTTCAGCAACAACAGCGACAGCAAGCAAAAGCAAAATTTTGTTCGCAATGTTTACGGCATCTCCTTTCAGCAAACGGCCACGGAACTAATGGCGGCTATTCTGGAATCAACGGAGATCAAGCGCTTGTGGCCCGAATTTAATACGGCACAAAAAAGACAGGAAGAGCTATTCGGGATTTTTGTTTATGAAGACCAGAACGGATACATGCGGCTGGCTATTGAAAAGAAACGAAAGAACTCCACACCCATTTACACCTTTCATTACAAAGTGGATGGTCATGGCGTGATGCGTAAGCTGATGAAGGAATTTTCGCTTTGCCCCAAGCTTTGTTTTATGCAGACAAGTACGGATACCTGTGTTGGAATAACAGAAGACCATTGTCATGGCGCCTGCGAAAAAAAAGAGACTCCCAAACTTTATAACGACCGTGTTTTGCAAGCCATCAG
>DASVSM010000170.1:0-2927 GCA_036388115.1 Flavisolibacter sp. | reverse complement strand
CATCGCTGAACTTTTGATGATACTCCGGTGTATCTTCTTCGTTTTCCACAAGGGCTTCGTACTCTTTGATAGTATTCAATACCGGGTGGCCCGAATGAAAGATATTATCAAGCGTAGTAGCGTTTTCAATCAGTTGAGGTTCCTGCTCAAAAAAGGCCACGTCTACATCTTTGCTGATCCAGACCTTGCCGCTTTCGGCGGTTTCTTTACCGGCAATAATTTTTAATAAGGTTGACTTGCCCGTGCCGTTGCGGGCTACCAGCGCTATTTTATCACCTTCGGAAATATGAAAGGAAATGCTTTGAAAAAGAGGCTTAATGCCATAGGATTTACTCAGGTTCTCTGCCGACACGTAATGCATAGCGCAAATTTAAGCAAGTAGATAAGGATAACAGGCAGGCGTTACTAGTTTAATTAAAAACAAAGCATTGATACAAAGAGAATTCGACAGAATTAACGTGGGAGTAACTGAATGGTTACTTACTTTTTTGGCTTTCTGATGTCTGCAATCAATTGTTGAAGAACTTTATCCGAAACATTTTCTAACTCAGATTTGTCATAGATTGTCAGCAGATAAATATCCTTTTCTTCCGCAATGATGTAGGTTATCACTCTTGCTCCGCCACTTTTTCCCTTGCCTTTACTTTTAATAGTGACCCGTATTTTATAGGTATCATTTCCTAAAGATGTTCCCAGCTTTGGATTTTGGGCGAGATGATCATTTAGCTCTTGCAAATCAGTTTTTAACGATGCATATTTCTTCGCAAGGCGCTTTGCTTCTTTCTGAAACTTATCGGTGGGTAAAATTTTATAATTCATCCAGAAACTGTGAAAGCGTTTTCTTTTTTGCTTTTTTCTTCCGAAGCTGATCGACCTGCATAAACGCTTCTTCAAGATCAGATTTGACCTGCAATGTCCGCTCATACTTTTTCAACTTCGATACCACACGGTTCCAAGCTTCAATCGGCAATTGTACCGCCTGGGGATTTCCCTCACTATCGCTTACATAATGAATATCCAACTTCATAAACCAAATCTACTAAAAACAAAGGCATCCGGTAAACATAACCGGATGCCATAACATTAAATAAATTGAAAGCTGGTACTATTCCCCCCAAACCTCATCTTCGCCCTTCAGCCACTTCTTCACCAAGTCTGTTGTAATTGATTTTGGTCTTTCCAGCGGGAAGCCCAAAACTCTATCCCAGCAAAGGCTGGAAAGAACACCCAGTGCACGGCTTACCGCAAATAACACCGTGTAAAATTCATATTCCACCATACCGTAATGCACTAATAAAGCCCCGCTATGTGCATCTACGTTAGGCCATGGGTTTTTAATTTTTCCGAGTGATTGCAGGATTGGTGGAACCGTTTCGTAAACGTTCCAAATAGTTTGTACCAGCGGATCGTCGGGCATGTGTTTCTTACCGAACTCCATTTGCGCTGTAAAGCGTGGATCGGTTTTGCGCAACACCGCATGACCATAACCCGGTACTACTTTCCCGCTTTCCAATGTCTTTCTTACATAGTCAGCAATCTGATCGTTTGTTGGCAAATCTGTACCTAATTCTTTGCGCATTTCAAATATCCATTTGATCACTTCCTGGTTAGCCAGGCCGTGTAAAGGACCCGCCAGACCGTTCATACCTGCAGCATAACTTAAGTAAGGATCACTTAATGCAGAGCCAACTAGATGGGTTGTGTGCGCTGACACATTTCCACCTTCATGGTCCGCATGTATCACCATGTAAAGCCGCATCAATTCCTGAAAGCTGTCATCAGCATAGCCCATCATATGTGCAAAGTTGCCGCTCCAGTCGAGCAGGCCATTTGGCTGAATATGATCGCCGTTTTTATATTTCCTGCGATAGATATAAGCCGCTATGCGGGGCAGCCGGGCAATCAGGTCCATGCTGTCATCAAATACCGCGTCCCAGTAATCTTTTTTGTTCATGCCCGAAGCATAACGTTTGGCAAACTGGCTTTCGGTTTGTAAGGCCATCACAGCTACTACAAACTGGGTCATTGGATGTGTTGTAAGAGGCAGTGCCTCTATCGTAGCAAACACGTGATTTGGCACATGGCTGCGGCGCTGCCACACACCGGAAAGATGCTCCACATCTGCTTCCGTCGGCAATTCACCTATCAGCATCAGATAAAAAAGACCTTCCGGCAAAGGCTCCGAGCCACCATCAGCTTTTGGAAGTTTTTCACGCAATTCAGGAATGGTGTATCCGCGAAAGCGAATGCCTTCCTGCGCATCAAGCAGCGAGGTTTCGGTTACCAGGCCAGTCATTCCACGCATACCCTGATAGACTTGTGCCAGTTGCACTTCACCAATCTTTTTTGTTCCGTGTTCTTTCAGAAGATCTTTGATCTCGGCTGCCACTGCATCGCCTTTTTCCTTGAACCGATCTTTAATAATGCCCATTGAATTTTGGTTTTATATTGAGAAGGATTTTTTAAGCGTCGTAAAGATAAGACGGGTTTGTGGTTTGTGGCGGGTGGTTTATGGTTGTTTAATGTAGTGTTGCGGCTTTTTGGTGCAGATGTGGTTTTATATGGAATCTTTTCTTTTTTGGACCAGAGGCCGGTGCATCTATGAAGCTGTCGTTGCGTCGCACAGCGTGTAAGGCTGGTAATTCTATTGAGCAGGAGTACTTAGATATGGTTATTGTTTTCATTTTCATCCTGCGTAAACCCACCCCAACGTTTTACAGTAAAGCCATTCATTAAACCTCGCCCCTCCAGGGAGGGGCGACCTAACATAACATTGTAGTTAAGTTATCTGGGGTGGCTCTACGCAGAGAAGCACGAAGAACAATCCGTGTACCCTTTGTGCTCCAAAAAGCCAAATCAACTTCTGAACGTACACGTGAGTGACACAACAAAGCCCTAATAGTAATCAGACGGCCACAGAAAAGCTA
>DASVSM010000169.1:0-5079 GCA_036388115.1 Flavisolibacter sp. | reverse complement strand
GTTGGCTTAGTAAACGAACAGGCATTGGAAACGGCGTTTGAAGGTACCCGTTGGCCCGATCTGTTACGGGTAGCTATAAGAAGAGATGATCCCTCCTTTCTTGCTAATAAAGTGTATAGCAAACTGATTAAAAATGGTGCCACCGCAGGTGCTGCAAACCAGGCAAGAGCAAAGCTAATGGCAAGAAATTGGTTCCTACCCTTCAAATGGCAATAGCTCATTAAATAATTATTTGAATAAAAAAGCAGGGTATTCGTACCCTGCTTTTTTTTCTGCACATTGGAATGGATATTTTGATCCTTCTTCAGGATAGTTCAGGACAATTGTTAATTATAGTTAAATAGTTTAGATTCATAAAAGCTGCTATATGCAAAAACCGACTGCCTCCTGGCGATACGTTGTCCTTTCCACAACATTCGTTCTTCTATTTTCATTTCTTTCGTATTCACAAAACAGCTTCAGCGTTTCAGGTAAAGTGAAAGATGCTACAGGTCAGCCGGTGGAAGGTGTCACCGTACAGGAAAAAGGCACTTCCAACACCACGCAAACCAAGCAGGATGGAAGCTTTCAGTTAACCGTTGCTAATGGCAATGCCGTACTGGTAATAAGTTCCATCGGTTTTGAACGCAAAGAGTTTCCGGTAAACAATTCCGCGGAAATGGATGCTTCGCTGGCTGCTTCCTCCAGTTCGCTTGAGGATGTGGTTGTAGTGGGTTATGGAAGCCGCAGAAGGGTGGAGGTAACCGGCGCTACCGCCTCCATTACAGGCGACAACCTGCGAACCGTACAGACAACTAATCTTACCCAGGCTTTACAAGGCCGGTTGGCCGGTGTAACCGTCACGCCCAACGGCTTTCGGCCGGGCGCCGGCGGGTCTATCCGCATCAGGGGTACCCGTTCCCTCAACGCCGGCAATGAGCCGCTTTATGTCGTTGACGGATTTCCGGTAAGCTATACCATCGATGACATGAACCCGGCTGATATCGAAACCGTAGATATCTTAAAAGATGCATCCGCTACCGCTATTTATGGTGTTCGGGGAGCAAACGGTGTGGTGCAGATTACCACCCGCAAGGGCAAGGCCGGTAAAGTAACGGTAAATTACCAGGGCAGCCAGTCTGTTGAGTCCATCATCAGGCCGATGCCGGTATTTAACGGGGCGGAAATAGCCGATGCATGGCGCCAGGCGTTTTTTGCCGACTCTGCCTATACCCGCACAATCGGCCGCCGCTCAGCTACCAATCCACTGTATTATTACCCCGACGCACTTAACGATCTTGCACTTTTCAAAAACAGGTTTGGCAGTACAGAACAGTGGAATGCGATTAAGGATGCATACACCTGGGCTGTTTACGACCCGGTAAACAACATTTACATTCCGAGAAAAAGGGCCACTACACCGGAAGAGCGGGCAGTGCTTGAGAACCTTAATAGAATTTATTTAAGCAGCGTGCCAACATTACGTTCCAATATGCGGTTCGACAGCATTGATATTTACGACCCGTCGAAAGTCAGAAGCTACGACTGGCAAAACAATGTGGGTCTGCGGCATGGCCATACCACCAACCACAGCATCTCGGTAACGGCGGGGAGCGACAAATTTAAATCTTCATTCAGCACAGGTTATTTCAAGCAAACAGGGATTGAATATGCACAGGACTACACAAGATACTCCGTGGGCACCTCAGCGGAGTTCAGGCCTGTTAAGTTTTTGACTTTTGGTGCCAGTATTAATTATATCCATAGTATCACTAACACAAGCACCAGTTCGTACGCCAACGCATCGGGCATGATTCCATTGGTGGAGCCTTACGATACTGCAGGTAATTATGTTCTTTTTCCAAACAGGGACCAGCAGATCGTGAGTGCCATCAATGACCGTAAAACGGTGGAGGACAATACCAAAGCAAACAGGGTTTTCGGAAACATCTATGCTGAGATTACACTTTTCAAAGGCCTGAAGTACCGTACCATGTTTGGACTGGATAACCGCACTTCAACCCGCGGCACATTTAACGGCGCCCAATCTTCCATACGTTTGGGCAGTGCTGCCAATGCATCACAAACAGTCAATAGCGCTGCCTCGTGGGTGTATGATAATATTCTGACGTACACTACAAGAATCAAATCCGATCATTCGATTAATGTAACCTTACTGCAGGAATTACAAAGTTTAAACCGCTCGTCTTCGTTAACACTGAGTGCAAACAACCTGATCTTCGAATCACAAAAGTGGTACTCGTTAGATAGAAATACGGATGCTCTCGTCACAGGTTCCGGAACGTATTCAGCCGCTCAATACCTTTCCTACATGGGCCGCCTGGAATATGGGTTCAGAAACAAGTATCTGATAACACTCAGTAACCGGTATGACAAGTCTTCCGTGTTGGCCGAAGGTGCTTCGGGAGCCTGGTTTCCCGCAGCGTCCGTTGCATGGCAAATGGATAGAGAAGATTTTTTCCGTGGTCAGTCTGTGTTCAGCTATGCAAAGCTGAGAGCAGGATATGGCAAAGTGGGTAACGCTTCCATCGACCCTTACCAAACAGGCGGGCCGTTGGTTGCCACCAATTATAATTGGGGAAATGGGCAGGCGGCTATCGGGTCGGCGCCCCGTACCTTCCGCACACCAGATTTAACCTGGGAGAAGACAACAACCACCAACGTAGGTCTTGAATTTGGGCTCTTTAAAAACAGCATTACCGGTACAATTGATTTATATAGAAGCAATACCACCGATCAACTGCAGCGAAAAACGATACCAGCTGCCAATGGAGTTCCGGACGTATTTTTTAATCTTGGAGAGGTAAGTAACAAAGGAATTGAAATTACCCTGAGTACGCAGAATATTAATAAAGGGGCATTCCGCTGGTCAACTGATTGGATGTTTACCGCAAACAAAGAAAGACTTGTTGACATTGATGGTAGCGGCAACAGCAATTTTGCTAATTTATGGCTGCTCGATCAACCTATCCAGGTGTATTGGGGCTTTAAAAAAGAAGGTATTTTTCAATACAGCGACACAAGCGGCAAAGGTGTGCTGGCCAGCTATTATTGGGCGAAGAACGGACGAAATAACACCACTTACCAACCAGGAAGGATCAAGATTTTCGATGCCAATGGCGACTCGGCATATAGCCAGGCCGACCGGGTTATTTTAGGTTCTCATAACCCTGACTTCATTGCCAGCATCGGCAACACAGTTGCGTACAAAAATTTTGAATTGAACGTGTTGGTTTACTTCAGAGTGGGCGGTTTGTACAGGGTTCCCCGCCTTGCCTTTGTGGGCCGTTATCAATCCAATAAAGGCGATTACTGGACGCCTACCAACCCCAGTAATGAATACCAGCAACCGACCCAAACCAGCGATGTTCCGCTAAACTGGGAGGCACTCACTTACAAGGATGCCACTTTTGCCAAAGTAAAGAACATTACCCTTACTTACCGGGTGCCGAAAAACATAACGTCTAAAATGTTTATCAATAACCTGGCATTCTATGCAAGTGCCGTAAACCCGATTTTAATTCATACCGCTTCTGACTACGATCCTGAAACGGTTCCTTACCGAGAGTTTGCAGGAACGACCACTAACCAGACAGGACCAACATCTTACAGCTATAAAAGTTTTGTGGTTGGTGTAAAACTGGATCTGTAAACGTTTAATTAAGAAGCTTAAAAATATTATTATATGAAGATCAACTTTCAAACAACAGTCCGGGTGGTGGCAGGCATTCTCGTGCTAACCATCCTATCCTGTAAAAAATTTATCAAGGAAGAATTGGTAACCACGCTTACCGAAGATTATTATAAAACAGATGCCGGGCTGGAAGACCTGGTGAAGTCGGCCTATCTTCCTTTGCAATGGAAATTCAGCGAGGAGCAATCGTATGCGATGCACAATTTCGGCGTTGACGAATTTAGAGAGGGTGATCAGTTCAATAATGTGCGCTATAATGATTATGATGCCAATCTAAATTCAAACGATCCCTTTGCAAACGGACTCTGGACAAACAACTATGCGGGCATCAGGAGATGTAATCAGGGAATTGAACTGATTGGTGCTTTCAACGACGCTGCATCAAAGGTTTTGGGTACACAAGCACAAAAGAATTTACGGATAGCCGAACTGAAAGCGTTAAGGGGGTTTTATTACTTTCAAATGGTGCAGCAATTTGGCGGCGTGCCGCTCATTACTTCGGTACCGGCTGAACCGCAGTACGAATTTCCTAGAGCTTCTGTAGCACAGGTGTATGAACAAATTATAAATGATTTTCGGAGTGCCGGTCCCGCTTTACCATGGAGGTACACAGGTGTAGACAGAGGTAGGGCCACCAGAGCGATGGCGTATCACTTTTTGGCCAAAGCATATCTAACAAGAGGCAGTGCTGCAACAGACATAAGGGGGCAGAAAGCCACCGATATGGACAGCGTGATTTTTTATGCCAATGATGTTATTGTCAATAGCGGCCATGCATTGGAAGCCGACTATGGCTCTTTATTCAATGCCGCCTATCCGGATGGCAGAATACCGGCGTTAGGCGATAACGGCGCACCTCCAACCGGCAGCAAAGCAAGGATTGACGCCAACAATGCCAGTAATGAAATTGTATTTGCAGCCCAGTTTAGTTCCAACTTAAGCCTTGCAGGCGCCCTTGCCAATAATCAAACGCACCTGTATTACCCAACGCAATATGATGCCGGTATGCCCGGTATGGCCCGCGATTTTTATAACGGAAGGCCTTTCAGAAGGCTTCGTCCTACAGATTATACAATGGATGTTTTTGATAAGATAAACGACTCCCGCTTCTTCAAAAGTTTTCAAACAGTCTTTTATAGAAACGTTGCTTCTAACGCCAGCTTAGCTGTATTCACTGCAAGTGATGCACCAAACCCTGGCCTCATTGGAAAACCACGGGCGGGGCTTGGCGATACTTCAGTAGTGTTTATTGTCAATCCTATTGACAGGCCTTTACTTAGTTCTCAAATTGCAGCCATGCGCTATTATGGCGTTTATGCCCGTTACAGGCAAGCCACCGCAGGTGGTACTATTACTACCGATTTCTCGCCCAATAAATATTTAAC
>DASVSM010000168.1:0-2378 GCA_036388115.1 Flavisolibacter sp. | reverse complement strand
CTGTTCAGCAGTGACAGCTGTGTGCTGAATAGTTCTGCAAAAACTTTTTCGGCCTTTGGTAATGTACACATTAATGAGGGTGATACATCGCAGGTTTGGTCGAACCGGTTGCTTTACCATTATGATAAAAAGTATGCGTACCTGACCGGTAATGTTCGCCTCACTGACGGACGCGGAACCCTCACCACTAACAACCTTGAATATGATGTGGCCAGAAAGATCGGCATTTATAAGAATGGCGGAAAGGTGGTCAATAATAAGACGACAGTCACCAGCCAGGAAGGCACTTATTACGCCGATATCAACGACGTATATTTCAAACGTAACGTGCTGATGAAGGATCCTGCCAATACGATCAAAACTGATTCGATCCTGTACAACACTGAAATGAGGACGGCCCGGTTTATTTCCCGGACAACAATTACCGATACAAGCGGAAGGCGCATTGTTACCACAGCCGGCACGTATAACGAGTTAACCGGCCAGGCCGACTTCACTGAAAGAACAACCATCGTTGATAAATCACTAACGGTAACAGGCGACGAAATCAAGTCGGATAACGAGACGGGTAATATTCAGATACGCGGCCGTGGCGTTTTGATCGATACAGCGAAAGGCATCAGCATCCTGGCCAACAGCATCTTCGCCAACCGGAAGTCGGAAGCGTTTCTGGCTACGCAAAAGCCGCTAATGATTGTAAAGCAGGAGAAAGATTCCATTTACATCGCGGCAGATACTTTGTTCTCGGCACGCTTAAGCGATCTTTTTGTTGACACTTCGAAAGGTGCAAAAAAACCTAGCCCGAACGATAGCACCAACCGCTATTTTGAGGCTTACAGGAATGTGCGGGTTTTTTCCGATTCGGTACAATCGGTAAGCGATAGTTTGTTCTATTCATTTAAAGATTCCGTCTTCCAGCTTTTCCAGGACCCGGTTGTTTGGAGCCGCAAATCACAAGTCACGGGCGATACGATTTACATCCATACAAAAAACAAACAACCAACCTTCATTAAAGTCATCGAGAACAGTTTTATGGTGACGGAGGTGGAGCCAAGAGTGTACAACCAGATCAAAAGTTCCAACATGAATGGTTTCTTTAAAGAAGGATTACTCGATTCCGTGCGAGCCAGGGGAGCCGCGGAATCCATCTACTTTGTGCAAAACAAAGACAGCGCTTTTACAGGGGTGAACCAAACCCAAAGCGATGCCATTGATATTTACTTTGACAAGGGAGAACTATACAAGGTAGTTCTGAGAAGTGCTGTGAAAGGAACCCTTTACCCAATCAAATACAAAAGCCCCGGCGAAATGCGGTTACCGGAATTTCAATGGCTGGATGCAAGACGACCGAAAACAAAATATGAATTGTTTGAATTCTGACGCCGCGGTAAAATAAACTTTCGCTTTTCGTCTGCAATATGCATTAATACTTGTCGTTCTTAGTCCCGAAACAACCTGTTATGAAGAAAGGAATTATTTGCCTGCTCATCCTCTTCAGTTTTACAAGTACCGTTGTTCTTGCACAGGGAAACCCACAAACAACAGAAAGAAAGCATGCCCTGGGTATACGCATCAGCAGCCAGGATGCAGTGATCAATCACTCTGTTAGCTATAAATATTTTTTCAATTCCACAACAGCCGTCGAAGGGCTTTTTTCCTTTAGCGACCCTGTTGCATTGGGTTTGCTGGTGGAAAAACACAGGCCGTTTGGTCCTGCGGGCATGAGTTGGTTCTGGGGCGCCGGTGCGTATGTTGGTTTTGGCGGTGGTAGAAACCTTGGTGCTCAAGGTGCATTAGGATTAGATTTTATGGCTCCTGCTCTTCCTATAAATTTCTCTGTCGACTGGAAACCAGAGTTGAATTTCACCAAACAATTCTCCTTTGAACCGGCAGCGGTTGGGTTTAGTGCGAGGTTTGTTTTTTAGGCCAGGTTTCCAAAAAGTTATGCGCTGCAATTGATTTCATACTCTTTGCCGGATAAATTCTTTCGGAATTTTAGCCGACTGTGCAGCTTTTTACTTTATTTTGGTGCCAATAAAATGCTAATGCTCAGAGAAAAAAGATTTGCCTCTTGAAAATTTACGATTGCTTGCTTCAGTTTTCAATATTTAATCTCCGCAAAGATTTATTACTAGTCTGGCTTCATGTCTCAGGCAGGATATTGTTATTGCTGACCAGCTTGGCCAATCTCCCATTAGCGCCTATCAAAGACCACGTTAAACCCAAGGGCCAAGAGAGTTTGTAAAACTCTTTTCCATACAGTAACTGTTTAATTATTGATTAAAACAAATGCTTAAAATGTACATTATGAGAAGATTGCTCAAATTCACGTTTCTTCTGGCGTGCCTGTTATGGACAGGTATAGCCGCCTATGCCCA
>DASVSM010000167.1:0-2722 GCA_036388115.1 Flavisolibacter sp. | reverse complement strand
TTGTCAGCTTACTGCACAGGTTTGATTATTTATCAACCAAAAAAACTGATATGAGATTTGTAGCTGTATCGTCTCTTTGCCTTTTTTTTGTCAATACCATTCAGGCACAGGATTTCCCCGGCTTGCGCACCAGCAATTATGCCGGCGTAACCAATGTATTTTTTAATCCCGCAAACATTGCCGATAGCCGTCACCGCTGGGATTTCACACTGTTTAACATCAGTACGTCTATCGGCAACAACCAGGCTTCTTTCAAGTTACAAGACATTGGGCGCACCCTGGATGCCGATAGTATAAAGAATAAAATTTTTTCCGGAAATGCTGGCAGTTCCAGCGGGTTTGCATCTGCTGTCGTCCAAGGCCCATCGGTTTTCTTTAATCTGAATAAAAAATCGGCACTGGCCATTACCAGCCGCGCAAGGGTAATGACAAACATTATTGACATCGATGGAAAATTGGCTGAGCAACTGGTAGATGAGATTAACGACAACACCGGCTTTCCTTATAGGATTTCGTCGACAAACAATATGGTGGTAAATGCCAATGCATGGACTGAATTCGGGCTCAGTTATGCAAGAGAAATCTATACGGCAGGCAATCATTACCTGAAAGGTGGAATTACGTTCAAATACCTGGCGGGTGCAGCCAATGCTTCGGTCAACATCGATAATCTTAACGGTACACTCGGACTGGATGCTCCATCAAATGAAGCCTATCTCACCAATGCAAAGGGAAGGATTGGCTTGAATTTCGGAGGTATCAATACAGATAATTTTGAAGCGGCTGATTTATTGGAATTCGAGAGCTCAGGGTTAGGTGCAGACATTGGCTTTGTGTATGAATACCGTCCGGGCACTAATGAAATGCGTAGGGACTTAAACAAATACAAATTCAAAGTTGGGATCGCCCTTTTGGATGTCGGAAGTGTTAAATACGACAGGGATGTTAGCCGCAGCGGTTCCTATAGCATCAATATTGGCGCCACACAACGTTTTTATTTATCCGCTCTGACTGATGCCGGCATTGATAATTTCAAAGACACGCTGAATAAGTATCCGCAATTTTTTGCGCCTGATGCAAATATGCCTTTGGCCAGCTATAATGCGTCTTTGCCTACAACACTGCAGTTAAATGTCGATTACCATTTCCATAAAGGATTGTATGTAAACCTTGCTACTCAACTGGCCCTTACCAACAGCCGTACAAAAGCTTCCAACAGTCAGTATTATAGCTCCATCGCAATTACACCGCGTTTCGAAAACAAAACCATCGGTGTGTACATCCCGCTTACTTATAATTCCCTTACTAACATTACTGCGGGAGCAGCCTTTCGGCTTGGGCCGCTGTTTATTGGCTCAGGTAGTATCTTATCTGCTGCTCTGGGAAGTTCCAAACAAGCCGACATTATTTTCGGATTGCATTTTGGGTCACTGCAAAAGAGTAAATAAAAAGGGAGAAACACTTTGCTTAGCAGGTAATTAAAACATGGAGGAATGTTCTCAGTTATGAGGTCGTCTTTCTGTTCCGGTTACCTGCTTTTGTATTTATAGAAACGGGGTTATGAACCCTGCTAAAAAAATTCATACAATGTTTAACTGCACTAGAATCGTTTTCACCTTTTTAGGAGCAACCTTTCCGATTGGTTTTATAAATGCAGCTAAATCATTTTGTGCAAAGAGTTCTTCAATCGCTGGAATGGCACTTCTGTCAACTGCCACCAGCAGCCCGCCGTTCGTCTGCGGATCAGGCAAAAGATTAAGTGCTTCTTCCAGATCCACATCGTCATTTATCTGCACTTTACTGCCATAGCTGTTCCAGTTGCGGGAGGTAGCACCGGAAATGGTGGCTTGTTTTACATACTCCTTAAACCCGGTAATTTTTGGCAGTGCCGAATAGGCCAGCTCTATGCTTACGTTGCTTCCTTCTGCCATTTCAACCAAATGCCCCATCAGACCAAAACCCGTTACATCGGTCATGGCATGAACCCCCGGTAATTTGCCCAGCGCCTCGCCAACTTTATTCAATGTTGTTAGTTGTTTCAGCAAAGCGGTATAATGCTCTGGCTGTAACAGGCCTCGTTTTATCGCCGTTGATAAAACACCTACGCCAAGCGGCTTGGTTAAAAAAAGCAAATCTCCTTCCTGTGCCGTATTGTTCTTTTTTATATGCGACGGATGAACCGTCCCGGTTACCGCCAAACCAAAAATGGGTTCCAGCGAATCAATCGTATGACCGCCTGCCAAGGGTATGCCTGCTTCGGCACAAATGCTCCGGCCACCGTCTAAAACCTGTTGCGCCACTTCAGGCGAAAGTTTGCTTACGGGCCAGCCAAGAATAGCGATCGCCATCAATGGCTTTCCGCCCATAGCGTACACATCGCTGATGGCATTGGCCGCAGCAATGCGTCCGAACGAAAAAGCATCATCCACAATGGGCATAAAAAAGTCGGTAGTAGAAACAACGGCAGTTTCGTTATCAAGCTGGTAAACGGCGGCGTCGTCGCTGCTTTCATTGCCTACTAACAGGTGTGAAAATGAAGGTTTGTTCTCTGTGGTAAGTATTTGCTGAAGTACGGACGGAGCGATCTTACAGCCGCAGCCGCCGCCTTTTGAAAATTGGGTGAGCTTAACTGGTTCCTGCATAAGTTGATGGGAGTTGAGCCTGCGAAACTAAGGCGGCATTGTCAACGCTTACTTTTTCGCAGAATATTTTTGTGAGGAGA
>DASVSM010000166.1:0-3370 GCA_036388115.1 Flavisolibacter sp. | reverse complement strand
GGGCAAAAGGACTAACTGCACCATGAGAAAAATACTAAGCCTGCTATTGCTGCATTCACTGGCGTTACAACTATACGCACAAAGTGAGATGCTTCCTGCGCAACAAAAGTTGATGAGAGAATTGGTTACCAAAAAACACATTGCGCCAAGGCCACTCGACGATAAATTTTCCAACGACTTTTATAGAACTTTCCTGAATACACTTGACGAAGAACGCCTGTATTTTACAACCCCTGATGTAAAAAAGCTGGAGGTCTTCCGCACCACCATTGACGACGAATGGAACAATGGAACAATCACCTTCTTTACCACATCTGCACAACTCTATAAAGCAAAACTTCTGGCTGCCAGAACAATGATTACGGAGATCTGTGCAAAGCCATTTGATTTCTCTTTGCCGGAAGTTTATAACTTTTCAGACACTACCATCCCTATAAGCGAAAAAGCTTTATTCAACCGCTGGAGCACCCTTCTGAAAGCCGATGTGTTGCAATCACTAATGAACATAGCCTTGAATCAATGGCAAACTAAAAATGTTATCGTAAAGACAGTGGTGCTCGCAAAAGAACCCGAGATCCGTTCCCGTGTAAAGACAAAACATCTAAACCTGATCAACAATTTATTACCATCCGAAGAAGACTATCAGCAACAGCTTGTCAGCATTTATCTCAATACATTCCTGAGTTGTTTTGATCCTCACTCTGCCTATTTTAATACCGCCGCAAGACAGCGTTTTAAAGCGGGTTTAAATACAGAGGAACTGTCCTTTGGGTTTTCGCTCGACGAAAATGAAAGGGGAGAAGTGTTCATCGATCATTTAGCGCCGGGCGGCGCTGCGTGGATCAGCGGACTGCTGAACAAAGGCGATGTGCCGGTACAATTGAAATGGGAGGGCAGCCAGGCAGTAGAATTAACCGGGCTGGAAATAGAGGATGTTCAGCGGTTGCTCAATCTGCATTCAAAGGAGAAAATAGAGCTGACGGTGCGCAAGGGTAACGGCCAGCAACAAACCGTCACCTTGCAAAAACAGAAACTGGAGAATGAGGACAACATTGTCAAAAGCTTTGTCCTTTCGGGCAGGCAAAACATTGGTTATGTAATGCTCCCGAGCTTTTATACCAAATGGGAAGATAAAACGGGCAGTCGCTGTGCTGCAGACGTGGCAAAAGAAATTGTGAAGCTGAAAAAAGACAGCATTTCAGGGCTGATACTGGACCTTCGTTTTAACGGAGGCGGGTCACTGGCGGAAGCCGTAGAAATGGCCGGTATTTTTATCGATGAAGGCGCCATCTGCCAGATGAAAACGAGTGGCGATGCAAAGCTGGAAGTGCTGAAAGACATGAACCGCGGAGTGATCTACAATGGGCCAATGCTTGTTCTTGTGAACGGACAAAGTGCATCGGCGTCCGAACTTGTTGCAGCAGCCCTGCAGGATTACAACCGGGCCATCATTGCCGGTACGCCAACATACGGCAAGGCCACAGGGCAGGATATCCTGCCTCTTCAGGATCCTGCTTACTCCGGGGCAGACAAAGCTGGCTTTGTGAAGCTGACGATGATAAAGCTGTTCCGCCCAACCGGCAGGACGGCACAAAAAGCTGGCGTGCAACCCGACATTATCATACCGGATGTTTATGGTCTGGAACAAAAGGAAGTGGACGAGCCGTTTTCACTCAGCGCCGATACCGTGGCGGCCTATAAATATTTCAAGCCGATGAAGCCACTTGCGCTGGCGACACTGCAACAAAAGAGCAGTGGCCGGATTGCCGAAACAGCAAAATTCAGGGAAGGAAAGCGACTGGCACAACTGGCATCCGGGTATCGCAAAAGAGGCAAGGTTTCTTTAAAGTGGGACGATGCCGAAAAAGAACTGAAAGCCATCGCCTCCGGAAGCGACGAAAAGCTTTTTTCACAGCCGTCGTCTGTCTACCGGGTGCGGAATAATACGGCCGACCAGAAATTCACCCCTGCTTCAGTGAATGATATGAACACCTTCCGGTTAAAACGCTTAGCCGCAGATATGTACGTGGAAGAAGCCTACCAAATTTTAGCTGACCTGATTCAATTACAATAAAACAACCTTTATGGCAAAGTATTTCGTGCGAATTTTCCCATTTCTTTTTCTGCTGGTTTTTTCATTTTCTTCCATGGCGCAGGACTACAGCACGCCTGTTGGCTATATCAGTCATTTCAATCAAACGCTGCAAACCATGAACCAGACCTATATGAATTATATCTCTGCGCTGTCGCATGGTAAGCGGGCAAGAAAGGTGGAGAAACTGCGCATCAAAACCCTGGATGCCATTCTTTTTTCAAAAGGACAAGTGGCAGGTTCACCGGGTTTCAAAAGCGATAAAACTTTTCGCGATGCAACCACTGAATATATCAAGACGGTTTACATTGTTTTCAATGAAGATTACCACAAGATCGTGGATATGGAAGAAATTGCCGAGCAGAGTTACGACATGATGGAAGCGTACCTGCTGGCGCAAAAAAAAGCTGGAGAAAAGCTGAAGGAAGCCGGTGCCAAACAAAACAAAGCCCTGAAAGAATTTGCTGCCAAATACAATGTAACGCTGACCGACGCAAAAGATGAACTGGATACCAAAATGGAAAAAGCGGAAAAGGTGAATGCGTATTACGACAAAATCTACCTGATCTTCTTTAAAAGCTATAAGCAGGATATGTACCTGACAGCGGCTATCAACAAAAATGATTTGAATGGAATGGAACAGGCCCGCAACGCCCTGGAAACATACTCCACTGCAGGCCTGGAAGAATTGAATACGCTGGGTAGCTTTGAAACGGATGCCACGGTGCTGGCCGCCTGTAAAATGGCACTAAAGTTTTACCAGGATGTGGCGACGCAGAAAATGGAACCGATCAGCAATTTTATGCTGGTGAATGACAACTTTACCAAGCTGAAAAAAAGCTTCGAGGTGATGCCCGCTGCCAAACGTACGCAGGGAGACATTGATAACTATAACAAGGCAGTGAATGACATCAACAAGGCAAGTAATACTTATAACAAAACCAACAATGACATCAATAAACAACGTACCGATATGCTGAACAAATGGAACGATGCAGTGAAAGATTTCTTTGATGCGCAAATGCCGTATGCGAAGTAAGGTTGTTGATTAGTAGTTTGTAGTTTTTGGATGGTGGTCGGTAGTTGCTTAGATGGTTACGCTTTTGAATGTTGGCAGGCTTGCCGACATTTTTTTGTGGACCAGAGGGGAGTACAGCTATGAAGCTTTCTTTACTTGCAAGGCCACCTTAAGCCAGGAGCTATGAGCCGTCAGCTATCAGCTTTCAGCCGGTTGCCCTACAGTAAAATCTCTTGCTTGTCCTGCTGACGCAGGAAGCA
>DASVSM010000165.1:0-1541 GCA_036388115.1 Flavisolibacter sp. | reverse complement strand
AACCATTTCAGCATGGCAAACAAAAAGATAGCAGCGGCAAAGAGAAGAAAGAAGTTCAGCCAGAAATAGTTCGTTTTGTTATCGTATTCATCCCATTTGCTGGCTAGGATGCCACTTAGTTTATTGCCAATAGATGTAGATAAAAACCAGCCGCCCATCATGAGTGAGGTAATCCGCACAGGGCTTAGTTTAGACACCAATGACAATCCCATTGGGCTTAGAAACAATTCACCAATGGTAATGACACCGTAACTAGCGAATAGCCAAAGCACACTGACTTTTTCCGCACCGTTATTACCAACTTTCGTAGCAGCAATCATGACCAATACCGAAAGCGCAGAAATCAATAAACCAAAGGCAATCTTCGTCGGTGTGGACGGCTCTTTTCCTTTTCGGCGCAGCCAGGTAAAAAAGGCAACAATTAATGGCGTCAGGACAATCACCCAAAAAGGGTTGATGGACTGACTTAAACTTGGCGCCCATGTTCTTACTTCGGCTCCTTCTGTTGGTCTTTGTTCAGGTGGAATGTTCTTGAAATAAACAGGATAGTCAATGCCTTTTACATCTTTACCCTCTGCTTTTTGTTTGCGGAATTGTTCATCAGTCACTACTACAGAATCTTGCTTATAGATTGTTTTTTCTGTCTGCTTTAATGTGGTGAGCACATTACCGGTGGTGCCGGTTACCTGTCGTTCCGTATAACTTCTTGCCCAGATATTCAGTGCGGAACCGTTTTGTTTGAAGATGGCCCAGAAGAGAATTACCACCGCGAAAATAGCCAGCATGGCGCCCATGGCCGGACGTTCTTCCTTGCTGCTCCGGAACCAAAGAAGGCCATAAAAAAACAGCACAGGAATACAGGCGAAGATGAAAGCATCAGTAGAGTTGGAATCGAAAATGTACTCGTCGGTGCCTTTCATAAACCACCCGATGGCCCCGAAAACAATCGCCGGCAAAAACACAATCGCAAGAATCTTTCCCAGCGGCATATCACCAGGTTTCAGTTCTTTGCGTACATCAAATTCGGCATAATACTTTGTGCCGGCAATGAACGTGATCACACCAATGAACATGCCTACACCTGCAGCACCAAAGGCAGCCGCCCAACCAATTGTTGTATACAAGGCTGCACCAAAGAAATTACAGATGAAGGCGCCAATATTGATGCCCATGTAAAAGATATTATAACCTTCGTCTTTTTGCTTGATGTACTGCGGCGTTGAATAAACGTTACCAAGTAAAGTGGAAATATTGGGTTTGAAGAACCCATTCCCAACAATCACAAGCGTCATGGACACATACAACATAGTGAGGTTATGAAAACCCATGAGGCAGTAACCAATCCCCATTAAAATACCGCCCAGAATAATAGAACGGCGGTAGCCCAGATAGCGATCAGCTAACAGCCCTCCAAGGAACGGGGTGAAAAAAACAAGGGCGATGAATGTTCCGTAAAGACTCGCAGAGTCTCTCGTACTCATATTAAAACCTGCCGTGGCATCTTCCAGGTAAAAAACAAAAATGCCGATCATCAGGTAATA
>DASVSM010000164.1:0-4447 GCA_036388115.1 Flavisolibacter sp. | reverse complement strand
CCTGGACTGGGTAAATGGTAATATAAAGTGCTGTTCTGCGCACACCTATAAATTTAAAGCATAAAAAAGCTCCCAATCTCTTGGGAGCCTTATCTACCTTAATTTCGGCTTGTGGATCCTGAGGGACTTGAACCCCCGGCCCTCTGATTATGAGTCAGACGCTCTAACCAACTGAGCTAAGGATCCGGCGCAAGAATTTTGCGGACGGCAAAAATAGGAAAATGAGGCATTACTCCTTCACTTCCTCAAAATCAATATAATCACCAAGCGGGCTCTTTTTTTTGTTTCGTTCACTGGCTTCCTGATGGGGCGTGGAAGCTGCCTTATTTTGCCCGTTCATCCGTTCATTCATCTCCCGGAATGTTCGCTTCACTTTCTTGGTTGTCCGGTAAATGGGAAGAACAAAGTCAAACACCAGCCGGAACAGTAGGTAAGCCAGAAAAGCGAAGAAAAGAAAACTTAAAATCATACAAATCAAAGTTACAGCCGCCCAAACAATCAATTTGTATTTGGAATGTATTTAACGTTTGCCTTACCTTTGGCAAAGCAAAGAATGATGGAAGGGAACGAAAGACGTTCCCTTCTTCTTTTACAACATGGGAACAGAAACACTTATCGAATCACTGGAACAGAAGATCAATGGCCTTTTGGAAGCGGAGCCTTCCCACTTCCTGGTAGAGGTGCGAATTAAGCCAACGAATAACATTAAAGTGTTTATTGATGCGGATGAAGGCATTATGCTTTCAACACTGATTAGTTACAACCGAAAGCTCTATAAAATACTGGAAGAAAGCAGCATGTTTCCGGCTGATGATTTTTCATTGGAAGTTTCATCGCCGGGCCTGGACGAGCCTCTGCGAAAGCATCGCCAGTACAAAAAGAACATTGGCAGATATGTACACATTACCAGGAACGACAGCTCGGTGATTGAAGGAAAATTACTGGAGGTATCCGACGATGGCATCATCATCGAAACTGAAACGGGCAAAGGCAAAAAGAAAGAAGTGAAGCAGGAAACAATACTGTTTACAGATATAAAAACAACAAAAATTCAAATTAAGTTTTAAGAAAAGCTGCAAGCAATTAGCTGCAAGCCCCAAGCTTGTAGCTTAAAGCTGACAGCTTTAAGCTAAATCAAACGTATATGGCCAGCATTAACCTGATAGAAGCATTCCAGGAATTTAAGGATGCCGAAAACATCGACCGTCCCACGCTGATGCGTGTGGTAGAGGATGTATTTAAAACTCTCATCCGCAAAAAATACGGCAGCGATGAAACCTTTGACGTGATTGTAAACGCTGAAAAAGGTGACCTTGAAATTTTCCGCCGCCGCAACATTGTAGACGACGACGATGTTTATAACACGCTGGAAGAAATTGAAGTCAGCCAGGCAAGAAAAATCTCGCCTGACTATGAGGTAGGAGAAGAGTTGTACGAAGAAGTAAATCTGGAAGATTTTGGCCGCCGTGCTATCTTAGCTGCCAAGCAAACGCTTGCCAGCCGTATTTCCGACCTGAAAAAGAATGTTCTTGCCAAAAAATACCAGGATCGCATCGGCGAAATCATTTCTGCTGAAGTTTACCAGGTATGGAAAAAAGAAATCCTCTTGCTGGACGAAGAAGGAAATGAACTGATTCTTCCCAAAAGCGAACAGATTCCGCAGGACTACTTTAAGAAAGGCGAAAATACCCGTGCCGTGGTGAAGAAAGTGGACATGAGAAATAACACACCGGTCATCATCTTATCGCGTACTTCGCCTGATTTTCTGGCAAAGCTTTTGGAAATAGAAGTACCGGAGATATTTGACGGTCTGATCGTGATTAAAAAAATCGTTCGCGAACCTGGTGAAAGAGCAAAAGTGGCGGTTGAGTCCTATGACGACCGCATTGATCCCGTAGGTGCCTGCGTAGGGATGAAGGGCAGCCGGATCCACGGCATTGTTCGCGAACTGAAAAACGAGAACATTGACGTCATCAACTGGACATCCAATACCCAACTCCTGATTCAACGCTCTTTAACACCAGCCAAGATCACAACCATGGAGTTGAACAACGAGGACCACCATGCAAACGTTTACCTCAAACCCGACCAGGTTTCTTTAGCCATTGGCCGCCGCGGTGTGAACATCAAGCTGGCTTGCGAATTGACAGGGTATAACCTGGATGTGTATCGCGATAATGAGGGAGAAGTGGAAGAATTTGATATTGATCTGGAAGAATTCAGTGATGAAATTGAAAGCTGGGTGATTGATGAATTGAAGCGCATTGGTTGCGATACAGCCCGCAGTGTATTGACCCTGACAGCAGAAGAACTGGAAAGAAGAACTGACCTGGAAAAAGAAACCATCGACGATGTGCGCAAGGTTCTTCAGGCAGAATTTGAAAAAGAATAAAACCCCCACCCCTAAAGGGGCTTTGATTAACTTAACTACGGCTATGCTTTACGCAATGCATGGCTCTAAATAAAAACGACTAAAAGTCCCTTTAGGGATTTAGGGTTTATTTAATATGGCAGAAATTATAACAACACCGCGGTTAATGGCGGCAGCCAAAGAGTTCAACATCGGGAAGGATACCCTGGTGGATTTTTTGGTGGGAAAAGGTTTCGACAAGGATGAACTGAAACCGACAGCAAAGCTCTCAGAAGACATGTACAGGGCTTTGCAAAATGAGTTCCAAAGCGATAAGGTGGCCAAAATGAAGGCTATCCAGATCGATCTGCCCAAAGGCGCCGCCGCGGAAGCAAAAAAGAAGAAGGACGAAGAAGAAATACACTTCCGCAAAGAAGAGAAAAAAGCACCGAAGAAGGAAGAACCTGCACCTGTTGCAGAAGTGCCAAAACCGGAACCTGTTCAGGAGCCAACGCCGGAACCAGAGCCTCCTGTTGTAGCCCTTGTGGTGGAAGCACCAATAGCTCCCGAGCCTGAAGTAATAAAAGCTGAGATACCGGAAATAGAGGCGCCGAAGGTGATCAGTAAGATCGACCTTTCCACAATCGATTCCTCAACCCGCCCAAAAAAGACGATTAAGAAAGCAAAAGAGGCAAAAGAAGAAACACCGGAGGTTCCTGTGGAAGAAGAGTTGCCGGTACCTGTGGTAGAAGCGGTAGCAGATATACCAGTGGTAGAGGAAGAGCCGGAAATAGAGGATGTAAAAGAAGATGAGCCTGTTATCGAGAACATCAAAGCTGAAAAACTGGAAGGGCCAAAAATTTTGGGAAAAATTGAATTGCCGGTAGAGAACGATACACGTCCGAAGCCGATAGACGAAAAGCGCAAGCGCAAACGCATTCCCATTGAAAAGAAGGAGGCACGGCCAACCGGCTTCCGTGAAGGACAAGGACAGGGTGGACAACAACCATCGACCGGTCAGGGCGGTGGCGGACGTTTTGTGCCCCAACGGGCTACCGGTGGAGGTCAACAAGGTGGTAGCGGTGGTGGATTTAACCGCCCCGGTCAGCAGACCGGGCAAGGTGGTGGCGGTGGACGCTTTACACCAACACGCCGTGGCGATAAAAGAGAAGTACGCGAAATTGACGATAAAGAAATTCAACGGAAGATCCAGGAAACACAAGCCAAGCTTTCCGGTGGCGGTGGTGGTCGTGGCAGATCCATGAAATCCAAACGCCGTGACCGACGCAACGAAATGGCTGATGCAACCGACGGTATTGACAATAAACTACAGGTAACTGAATTTATTTCAGTAAGTGAACTGGCTAACTTGATGGACGTATCCTTTGCAGAAGTAATCAGCAAGTGTATGGGTCTGGGTATCATGGTGTCCATCAATCAGCGTCTGGATGCAGAGGTTATTGAGCTTGTGGCCAGTGAATTTGGCTTCGATGTTGAGTTCATTGACATGGAAAAGCAAATGGAAATGGAAGAAGGCGGGGATGATGAAGATGACGCTGACGACCTTCAGCCACGTTCCCCAATCGTGACCATCATGGGTCACGTTGACCATGGTAAAACCTCGTTGCTTGACTATATCCGGAAAGCTAACGTGGTAGCCGGTGAAGCCGGTGGTATCACCCAGCACATTGGTGCTTACCAGGTAAATCTGCCAAATGGAAAAAACGTAACCTTTCTGGATACGCCGGGTCACGAAGCCTTTACGGCCATGCGTGCCCGTGGTGCTAAAATAACCGATATCGCGGTGATTGTGATTGCGGCGGACGATGCCATCATGCCTCAAACCCGTGAGGCTATCTCCCACGCACAGGCAGCCAATGTACCGATGATCTTCGCCATCAACAAGATTGATAAAGACGGAGCCAATCCGCAAAAGATATACGAGCAGTTAGCCGGTATGAACATCCTGGTAGAAGCCTGGGGTGGTAAATTCCAAAGCCAGGAACTTTCTGCTAAACAAGGGTTGAATGTGGACCTATTGCTCGAAAAAATATTGCTGGAAGCTGAATTACTGGAACTGAAAGCCAATCCGGAAAG
>DASVSM010000163.1:0-7234 GCA_036388115.1 Flavisolibacter sp. | reverse complement strand
GGTCAGTTCTCTTAAGCGCAGAAATGAGCCGTCTTCCACAAAATGTATGCTGCTGTTATTGGTATTGTAAAGCGAGTTATAGTAATTCACAAAAGCTTTGGTTTCACCGTTGATGGTAACCGGCACATCGAAGTCACCACTCAGGTAGTCGCGGTAAAGCCACTGTCTGGTTTGATTGTAAATCTTGTTGCCATATATCCAGTCAAGTTGTGTGTTGATGGAAAGATTTCTAAACAGCGTAAAGGCATTCAAAAAGGTCATGTTGAACTTTGGATTTGGGTCGCCAAGGGCTTGCAACTCGTTGGTAAATGAAACTGCTTTTGTTGTTTTGTTCACCACGTATCCATTGACAACTTCAAAATTGCCCACCTGTGATTCAGGGATATATCTCACCTTGGCAGAATTGGTTTCATTTACATCCCGCAGCGGACGGAAGCCGAAAAACTCACCCACGCTGGCGCCTTGCTTCAATACAAACTGGCCTGCACCGCTTGAGCCCAGTGCAATGTCTTTTCCATTGCTGATGCGATCCACAACAGACTTTGACTTTCCGAAACGGATACCAAAATCCCAGGTAAAATTTCTCTGGTTGAACAGGTCGGCATCTAAAGAAGCCTGGAAACCGTTGGCACTTAAATCAATGGCATTGTCAATGATACTGACAGCACCGGCAGATGGCGCCAGGTCTATTGCCCGGATCACATTCTTGCTACTCTTGTCCCAATAGGTTGCGCTTAATCTTATATTCCGGAAAGCAGTTCCTTTTCCAAATTGAAAGACCATATCTGCACCGGCTTCGGTTTCGGTAGATACCTCAACATCCAATAATGGGTTGTTTGAAACAGTGTTCAGCGCCAGGTAACCGCTTGTACCAAAGTTGCCGCTAAGCAATGTAATGAAGCGGTCATACGGCCTTGGTTGAATACCCGCCTTGCCCCATGCACCCCGCAGCTTGAACTCCTTTATGGCGTCTACTTTCAAAAGCTGGCCTAAACGGAAATAAGCATCGGCCCTCGGAAAGGTAAAGGCATCAGAACCAGCACCGAATGCAGAAGAGTAGTCAACCCTTACACCGCCTGAAACACCAAACAGTTCACCATAATCAAAACGCTGGTTAATGAGGTAACCGAAGGTGACGAAATCAGTATTCTCTTCACCAATTGCCGGCGTAGTGCCATTTAAATTATTGGGAGGAAACGGTGTGAAACCGGTACCCTGCGTAGTTGTATTTCGGTACTTGTTTTTGCGGTAATCATAAGCAAAATGTGTAGTTGTACTAATCGGAACATTGAGCTTAAAATCCCGTTCAAAATCAGTTCTTACAAAAACAGACAACAGGGAGTTGCGGAAGGTTTCGTTGAAATTATCGTACGTCAATCTTCCGTTAACGGGTGTAATACCCAATGTTGGCGTTAAGGTATTCTGCTGGAATTTGATCAGGTCTGTATAATCGTACCGATAATTATCCAACCCAAACTTATAATCAATTTCAAGGACGCGGAATGGTTTGTAATTCAGGTTAAAGTTCTGAATGATACGGGTGTTTTCTGCCCGCCACTCCCTGAACTGTCTTGTATAAAACGGATTCACGGAAGTTTCACCCACCTGCGGATTAACCAAATAGTTACCCAGCGAATCTTTCCTGGTCAGGTCAAGGTACCGCCGGGTCAGCATGGCTGCATTCATCGGGCTAAAGATGTTGTTTTGCCCGGTAATGCCTCCGGTTGAATTATCCGAATAAATAACCTGGGTAATGCTTCTGATAGAGAAATTCTTAAACAGCTCTGCGCCTAGGTTTATAGAGGCGTTACTACGCTTGTAGTCACCAGCAAAGATGCTTTGCTGTGTCAGGTGCGAAAGCGTTAGCGAGTAATCAAATCTTTCTCTGCCGCCGGAGATAGTTACGCTGTTGTTCAGCGTTAACGCATTGTTCCTGAAAACCGCATCAATGTTATCATACAGCGGCTCGCGGTAAGTTTTGTCGTTCACTGCATTCACCAGACTTGCCGGCAGTTTTGGTTGCAAGGTTTGTCCGGTAGCACTGTTAGGAGCAAGTCTTGTGTTGGCATTAGAGATAATATAACCTTCTGCATCGGTTTCGTAAAAATGCTTGTCGGCAAATTTTAATTTGCCAAGCAATACATTGTCAATACTAGCCCTGCTATTGACGGTAATGTTTGTTTTGCCGTTTCTTGACCCTTTACGTGTGAAGATTTGAATAACGCCATTGGCTCCCTGCGCTCCGTAAATAGTAGCGGCCGCAGCACCCTGGATCACCTCTACCCTTTCGATGTTGGAAAGATCAAGGTCGGAAAGACGGGACGACTGATTGGTGGATACAGTTGACGCAGAGCCCCTCCCCTGGTTATCATCTGATGACAAAGTACCATTGCGGTTGTTTGACGCGTTGATCTGCACACCATCCACCAGGATCATTGGTTGTGTGCTTCCTAATGTATTAATACCTCTTAGCAGTATCTGCGCCTGCTGTCCTGGCTGTCCGGAGGTAGAACTGATCTGTGCACCGGCTATCTTTCCTACTAATGCCTGGTCAATAGACGCCTGCGGAACTTTCGGCAAATCTTTGGCGGAAATGCTTTCTACGGATATGGCTACTTTTCGTTTGTTGACGGCGGTGCCAACACCAGTAATAACAACCTCCTGCATGCTCTGCTCGGAAGATTGCAGGGCCGCGTTCAAAACAGTGGCATTGCCGATGCTTTGTTCGTAAGATGCCATGTTCACATACGAGAAAACCAACGTTCTTGCAGTAGCGGGGACAGAAAGAGAATACGTTCCATCTGCATTTGTAGTGGTACCAATACTGGAACCTTTTACTTGAACAGACACACCCGACATCGGGCTCCCGGAGTTATCCGTGACCCTGCCTGTGACCGTCTTGTTTTGTGCCAATAACTGAAGCGAAAAGAGAAAGCATGCGAAAAGCGTCAAGAATCTTTTCATACTCTGTTTGATTTGGTGATAAAAGCGTTGTAACTCTTCCGGAAGGCCATAGCAGTACCTTCCTGTTAAAGAATTCTAAACGCCAAGACAGAGAGATGATCTCAACCGCTGTTTGGAACGCAGTACAGAAAACCTTACTTATAAAAAAGAACGGATAAAGTATTTAAATGATAAGATGAAGTGATAGCTATTTTGAAATCATCTTCCCTTGCCGAAAGTAACTACTCATTTAAATGAGGTTTATTTACAAATTATGGATCCACTTTTTAAAGTCCGGTGCCGTAAACTGGCTGATGATAATGGAGTCCTTGATATAGTTGTTCTTGGTTAGATAGAGTTCGATCTTTGAAAATTCAATGGACTTGAATTCCTTGATGGCATTAATGTTGGCAATCACCTGCCGGCTTACCCGGAAGAACATTTTTTCGTCCACCTGTTGCTCAATCTGGCTTAAGTTATAGTCCAATAAAAACCGGTTGCCTTCAAAATCAACCGCAAACGTCAGCTTCATTTCCGCATAAAAAAAAGCCACCGTACTGATTGGAATAGATAAACGGGAAGCACCTTTTTTGACTACGATCCGCTCCTTCTTTTCATTCTTTGCCTGCCCCGGGTTCTGGTGGTAGAACTGCACGATCTCTGAATACTTATTTAATGCCTTGCGCAGTTCTTCTTTGTCCAAAGGCTTGAGCAGATAATTCAGGCTGTTTGCTTTAAAGGCCTTGATGGCATATTCATCGTAGGCGGTAATAAAAATAACAGGAGTGGTGATTTTTAATTCATCAAACACTTCCAGCGACTCACCATCTTTCAGTTGAATATCCAGCAACATCAAGTCCGGCTCCGGGTTGGTTGTCAGCCACTGTTTCATTTCTTCCACGCTTCGCACATGATCCAGATGGTCGTATTGAAAGCCAACTTCGTCCAAAAGGTTAATGAGGTGTTTGGCCGCTATCTGTTCATCTTCTGCAAGTAATACCGTCATAGTTGGTTCTCGTTTTTCAGGTTTAGTTCAGCAATCAACATGTTGCCATATTCCAGGTTCTCAATAATATCCATGGTTACACCATTGCTCCGGTGATTGTCAACTGCCTCTTTTAAAAAATTATAGTTAGACAAACGGGTGGTTGAATGGTCACGGTTCATCTTATAAAACCGCAACAATAATTGCCCGTTGCTTTTATTTTCCGAATCAAGGCTAAAGACAGCCGACCCATTTTCATACAATCCAATAAATAGATAAAGGGAGAATACATGCAATAGTTGAAAGGTGTCCGGTATCGGTATCGGCCTCTCATCTGCCGCTATCTTGTGATACACTTTGCTGCCAGCCTTATAGTCTGTTAGCAGCTCATCAAAATAATGATGGAACTCCTGCAACGAAACAGTTTCCTTTTTCCACAGCAACTCAATGCGCCGGCTAACATCCTTTAAAAACACCGGCACCAGTTCTCCCATCTGCTTTTCTTTAGCAGCTGTTTTCAGAACACCTGTCAGTCCTTTATAACTCTGTTGAGCAAACGAAATTGATTGCACGGTCAATTGCTGCTTCATGGCCATATCCGCTTCCAGCTTGTTCATCATCCTGGCCTGGATGTATTTTTGATAGATTCTGTTTCCAATGGTTAACAACAGGAAACACATGACTGATAAAAAAACAATCAGCAAAACCTGAAACCATAGTTTACCACTAAGCGGTCTTTCGATGGTAAAATCCATCATCTGTTGTTTTGATGTAAAATTGCCAACACTCAAAAATGCTTTAAACCGGTAATCGCCGGGGGTAAGATGATCGAACTTTATAACGGGGTCAGTGGTTGTAGTCCACATTGAGTCGCGGCCTGTTAACTGGTAGTGGTAAAAAATGCCATCCGGGTTTCGGTGCGAAACACCATTCAGGGTAATAACAACCTGGTTATCATTGTAGGCAATCGGTTGTTCCAGGTTAAGCATTGGATTGAGCGATGAAAAGGCGAAGTGCTTTTCCGCATTTTCGCCATAGCTAATACCGGCTATCGATAAAACAGCCGATGTAAACTGACCGGTCATGTCGCTGTCAGGATAATACAGATAAGGACCATTTGTTGTGGCCACAACAATGGCGCCGTTGGCCAGCTTTTTCAATCCCTCACCGCGGCATTCCCAATTAAACATTCCTTCACTTTCTTTGAACGCCTTAATGTTTTTTAATTCCGGCAGATCGGCCCGTATAAGCCCTAAGTTAGAGCCGATGAACAGGCGGCCCCCATCAACCAAAAGACTGGTAACGATGTTTGTGTTCAAACCGCTTTTTTTGTCCATCTTGCCAACCAGCTTGCCCCATTGGTTGTACATGAACAGGCCCTGTCCAAATGTGCCAACGAGAAAGTTATCGCGGAAGCAGGTGATGTCGGTTATGCGTGATGAAATTTCCGGAAAAAGATTCCGCTTTATTACTTTCAAATGGTTATTGAGTTGATCCACCTGGCCAAAAGGGCTGACCTGGTAAATTTTGTCTTTTAAAACAACCACGCCATATTCTTCCCCCAACTTTATGGAGAGTTTTACGTTGAAGTTTTCGTCGGTGAGATAACAAGTGCTATTTAATGTTGTTACCAAGAAGCCTCCCGGCACCCGGGACATGCGGCCGACTGCTTCTTTCCTTGCAAAGTTGGGTACCATGTTCATGGCAAACGTCCTGTTGTTCATCTTCCAGATGCCAGGTCCAAACCAACCAATGTAGGTATAGTCAGGCATGGATACCATGCTGGTGACATACCTTATGCGGGGGTCAGGAAAAGGAATACGTGAAACTGAGTCGCCATCCAACAAAAAAAGACCTTTGCCCCAGGTAGCCAGCAAAGCCTTGTTGACATTTAACGGTGCGATCCCCGAGATATGCCGCAGATCAATGGATTCGTTATCGGGTTGCAGATGAAACAACGCTTCATTGCTTAACTTATACACACCGTTGTAGGTACATCCTACCCATAAATTGTTTTCCCTGTCGGTAAAAAGACAACTTACCGAGTTATCGCAAAAGCCATTGTCCTTGGTATAACGATTGTACCTGTCGCCAACTAATTTAGACAGACCAACGGTTCCACCTACCCATGAAGTAGAGTCGTCCTGCTCAAGTACATAAACAGCGGCACCGATCTTTGCGTTTCGAAAAGCAGGACGCTGCTCACTGAAATAATGCAGGCAGTCGTCCTTTACCCCAAAAGTTCCGAAGTTGGTGACGAAGTAAGGGTTTGCTCCTTCCTTGCCAAGTATACGGATCATCCCCAGCCCGCTCTTTCGGTCCTCCTCTGTAAATGGTGTGCGGATACGTGTAATATGATGAAGATTTTTTTTGTAGATATCAAGGCGGGTGGTAACAATCCACAGGTTATCATCCCGGTCGAAAGCAACAAACATGATGGGGGCTCCCAAATCCATTACAGGGTATTTTTCCACCCGGTTGTTTTTCACCTGGTATATTTCGTTGTTGCAAACAAAAAGAAGGAGGTTTTGCGAGTTGGTTGTTAAGCAGGTAACAAGGTTGTTGTGCGCTGCATTTGGTTTGAAAACAACTTTAAAGCTGTTGTCGTATTTCAGCAGACCGTTTCGTGTGGCAATCCACATAATGCCGGCACTGTCGCAAAGCAAGGCATTGATGCGGAGGCTTTGCAGCAGGTCATTATCATCGTAATTCATAAATTTCTTACCATCAAAAATGGAGATGCCGCCGTTGGTGCCGATCCAGATATTTCCCTTCTTGTCTTGTTTGATATCTGTGATGTCGGTTTGAACAAGACCATCATGCGTGGTGTAGTTTTTAAATGAATAGCGCTGGCCTTCTGCCATCAAAACAGTCAGCAATAAGATAAAAGAGAAGAGGCTCGTTTTTAGCATGGTGTGTTATGAACCGTTAATTCTCACCGTAAATCTTATAAAAGTTTCAGACGAATCAGTCGCCTTTTATACAAACGGACAAATGGCTTGATACGTTAGCTGCTTTATGTCACCTTTTATTTTATCCAGCACGAAGTATTATTTACCTGTAAACTCGCTATCTTGATTGCCAATTCTGCACAATGGGAAGCCCTGTGTTATTTCCTTCCACTCTTTTAAAAGAGAATATCTTCTTTTTGACCATTGGTACCCTTATCAGTTCGATCTCTGTTTTGCTTTTCGACAATCGCCTTTATACCAGCGTGGATGTATTCCTGCTGTTTATTCTTATTTTAATTTCTTTGCTGATACAGGCTTTTGTAGGAAGCCAAAAAGCTTTTGCCTCCGGCAGCCA
>DASVSM010000162.1:0-21735 GCA_036388115.1 Flavisolibacter sp. | reverse complement strand
CTGGAACCATGTTTATCTCTATGATATAACAGGTAAACTGATTAAGCAATTAACCAAAGGTGAATGGGAAGTGACTGAAGTAAAAGGCTTCGACACTAAAGCGGAGAACCTGTTTTACATCTCTACGGAAGAATCACCACTTACAAGAAACCTGTACCGCCTGAATTTACGCACCGGCAAAAAAGACCGGCTCACAAAAGAGACTGCTGTTCACACAGTACAGATCAGTTCTTCCGGCAATGCCATCCTTGATAGCTATAGCGATGCAACCCATCCAAGAACAGTGCAGTTGATGGATGCAAAAACTGGAAAGGCTGAAACCGTGTTTGAAGCAAAAAGCCCCCTGGCTGAATATGCGTTGGGTGAAATGAATATCGGCACCATCAAGAATACTTCCGGTACTGATTTGTACTACCGCATGTTTAAGCCGGTCAATTTCGATGGATCAAAAAAATACCCGGTCATTGTTTACTGGTATGGCGGTCCGCACAACCAAATGATCACTTCGGGCTTTAATGGTGGCGCCGGCGATTACTGGTTTCAGTACATGGCGGAAAGAGGATATGTTGTTTTCACGCTGGATGTAAGAGGAAGTGATAACCGCGGAAAAGCTTTTGAACAAGCCATCTTCCGCAAAGCCGGCGCAGCGCAGATGGAAGACCTGGAAACTGGTGTAGCCTTTTTGAAAAGCCAGCCTTTTGTTGATGCGTCCAATATGGGATTGTTTGGCTGGAGCTATGGCGGTTTTATGACAACGGATTTTGTGCTGAATCATCCCGGCGTGTTTAAAGCAGCCGTTGCCGGCGGACCGGTGATGGATTGGAAATATTACGAGATCATGTACACCGAACGGTACATGGATACACCGCAGGAAAACCCGGAAGGCTATGCGGCAACAAATCTTATTGAACAGGCCGGAAAGCTGAAGGATAAATTATTGCTCATTCATGGTTTGCAGGATAACGTGGTGGTGCAGCAGCACTCGGTAAATTTTGTGCGGGCAGCTATTGATAAAAAAGTGCAGGTGGATTATATGGTTTATCCGGGTCACGAGCACAATGTATTGGGGAAAGACAGGGCACATTTGTATCAGAAAGTGACAGAGTATCTGAATCAGCATTTGAAGGGAAACGTAGGTTTTTAGGTGTCTGGCCGCTTAGAGCGGCCAGACACTTTCCAGAATGCTTTGTGTTTCACTGCGTCTTAGTGGTTCAATCTTTCTTTATAAACATCCAGCCAATGAATATGCATCCATCGGTCAACAAACGTTAGCTCCGAAAATCCATATTGTCGGTAAAGCTCATGCGCATCTCTCGTTGCCAACATAAATCTTCGCAGGCCTTGCAAACCCGGGTAGGCAAGGATCATTTCCATCAGCCATTTACTCAGTCCTTTTCCCCGATAGGCCTCATCAATAAACACATCGCAGAGGTAAGCAAAGGTGGCTTCATCAGTTATCACACGGGCAAAGCCAATTTGGTTGTTGAGATGATAAATACCAAAACACAGGGAGCCTTCAATGGAACGTTGCACCACGTCAGGCGGAACATTTGCTGCCCAATAAGTTTTGCTTAAGCTGTCATGAATAAAGGCAACGTTTAGCCTGGCTTTATCGGTACTGATGCTAAAATCATCTTTTGTCCATTCCATAAAAGGGATTTGCTTTGCAAGTATGAATTTTAATGACGATCTGCAAAGCCGCTGGTGGAAATTAGAGGAAAAATTAATGGAGCGGTTCGAAAAGAAACCTGACGTGGAAACCATCCTCTTCTTGATTGGCATCCAGGAATTGGGCGATATTAAAGCCAAGTTTTCGAAAGAACAAAAGCAGGACCTGATGCATGTGGCGGTTTGCACCGTGCTGATGCCGAGCGGCTATTACGAAATAGAAGGCGTTGATGCCGATGGCTGGCCGCACTTTAAACAACTGAAAGCCATGCCGGAGTTAGATCCCTATCAGCAGGAAGCCTTTTTAAAAGATCATATCCTGCTTTATTTTCAAAACCATGAATTGATTTAATGAGACAACTGCCTTTACTACTCCTCACTTGCTTCTCACTGCTTGCGTCCTCCCAACAGGATGTCAAAGTCAAAAAGAAGGATCGTAAAAAGGATATTGAACTGGTAACGACTGAGGGCACAATCATTCTTCGTTTATCTGATTCCACGCCGGAGCACCGCGACAATTTCATACGGCTGGTTAAATCACATTATTTCGACAGCGTTCTTTTTCACCGTGTGATCAGCGGCTTTATGATACAGGCCGGTGATCCGAACAGTATCAGGGCCACCGCCCGGCAACCATTGGGCAACGGCGGACCGGCTTATACTTTGCCATCAGAAATGAACACGTCTTTATTTCATAAGAAAGGGGCTTTGGCGGCAGCCAGAAAAGGGGACGCTGAAAACCCGGAACGGCGTAGCAGTGGCAGCCAGTTTTATATTGTGCATGGCAAAACGTTTACGGATGTGCAAATGGATTCCATTGAAGTGGTGCGGCTTCAGGGAAGAAAGATTTCGCCTGAGCGAAGGGAATATTACAGAACAATTGGTGGCACGCCGCAGTTGGATGGAAACTATACGGTGTTTGGAGGAGTGGTAAGCGGGTTGGAAGTAATAGATAAAATTGCCGCCTTGCAAGTGAGCACAGGGCCCGATACAAACAGGCCGGTGCAGGATGTAAGAATAATTTCTGGGAAGCTTGTTAAGAGGAAGAAGTAGTTCAAATTTATTTTGCTGCTATTGAACATTTCTATGGCTGTTTCATTCTTTTCCTTTCCACTTTTTGTCTTGAAACAAAAGGTGGAGCCCAAAGTTCAAGGCCGCCATGATCGCTCCGCGCATGCGGCCGTCCAGCGCACAACAGTCAGTCATTACACGTTAATGCCTTTCGCTTCGTGAGCAGTTCTTCTTTTTCGTTCATTACTTCACTATAGTATTTATCAGTGCATAGGTTTCTTCGATGCTGCTAATGCATCACACTGCCGGCGCTCTATTCCGTTTAGTCCTCTTTACAGTAAAGTGAGTTATTAAACCAACACGGAATAAGACGCTGCACGACCCTGCTCCCGTCAACTAATGATGTGGGCGAATTAATGAATGAAGAAAGAAAACACTGCGTAAGCCAGTATCTGTGCCGCTGGTGGCCCTCTCCGTGCGGAGAGGGTCGGGGTGAGACCGCCGGCTTTTTCTCCACTTTTTTTATGGAACTAATGCATCAATGCATCTAAACCTTTTAAAACCACTTTTATGAAGAAAAGATTTTTTGTAGCTGGCTTTGCTGCCGTTGCTGTTCTCGTGGCATCTGCCCAAATAGGCCAAAAAGAAGAGCCTCCAAAACCTCCGGCGCCTCCGGTTGAACAAATGAAAGATGTTCCTCCACCGCCGCCTGCACCACCAGAGCCACCGGCACCTTGTGAACCACCTCCACCTCCTGCTCCTCCCACTCCGCCAGATCCTCCATCTGAGGAACAACAGTTACCTGATGATTACGAGACTTTCTTAAAAAGAAATCCTTTAGTTGAGTCGTTGGGATGGACTGTTGAAAATAAAGTCATTGTTCGTTTAAAATCCGGAAAAGAAGAGCGCTATGATCTGAAAGATGAAAAAAGCAATAAACAAGTGACAGAAAAATATGGTGAGTTACCTGTTGCGCCGCCTCCGCCTCCCTTGGCTCCTCCACCTCCTCCAAGGCCACGAAGATCCATTACACTATCATAAGCAAAAAGTCCTGCATTGCTGCAGGACTTTTTTATTTACACAGGTCGAAAAATTAGCTGTTATGATTCCGCAGATAACCCACCTGTCTTCCCTGGCGTGTTACAATATTTCCTTTTCTGTCAACCAGTAATTGTGTGTTGGCTGTGTCGTACAAAACATACGGATAGTCCGCACTGTTCAGTTTCGCCAGTTTGCCTAATATGCTTAGTCCGCTGTTGCCAACTTTTACAAGATTGTAATTAGTCGTCACATGAAACTTCGCTGATGGATCAGCCGTAAAATAGACATCACCTAAAATGTAACGTGAATCCAATCCAGTACCCGTTGTAACAGTAGGTGTGTTGCGGGCAACATCTCTTGCTGGCTCAACGGTTGGTTGCTGGGCTACGTCAGGGGTCTTCCTGGTTGGACGACCGGCCAACTGATCATCCGCATGGTTCCAGCCTCTTTCTATCGAGGTCAGGCGATCTGACTGACCCGGATGCGTACGGCTGGCCCTGGCACTTGCCAAAGTTTTCATCGCCGCTTGTGCCTGCGGGAGTGTTGCACCCATCTTACGTAAAACAAATCCTGAAAATTCATCTGCTTCCAGTTCCAGTGCAGGTTGGCTGCCACGGGCTGAAACGGTGTGGCCGTTCAGGTGATGACCAATTTCGTGGGCCAATACACTAATAGCGGCCCATTCGGTACCGGTTGTTTTTACCAGGTTATTGATGAAAGTAGGATTGTATAACACGTAACGTCGGCCACCATAAACAACGGCTGCTGCGTTTTCAATATTTGCTGCCTGTACATCAAAAGATGGCTTCAGTCCAACGGCATCGATGATCTGCTGCGCAATTTGTTTGCCCTGCGAAGCTGAATTGAAACCAGTGGTTGGAACCGTCCATTTTGTGATGGCTGAATGTTCGCCAATCCGTCCTGTTTGTGCCATGGCCGCAGCCGACAAAAACAAAGAGAAAATGGCAAGTAAAAGTCTGTTCTTCATAGTAAATGTCCTCAATGTTTTAGGGCTTGCTATTGTCAATTTTGGAGCCGGATGATGTTAAGGAAATGCAGGGAGAAAGGGATTAACAAGGGGTTAGATTAATTAAAGTTAATGGGGCCTCACGACAAGTTGGCGAGGGAGATCCTTGCACTGCTACTGGCTTGTGCGATCATTTCTTCAAGGCTTTAACCTGTGTGCTATCACCTTGTTTCATGCTTTGTCATCCCGAGGCACGAGGGACCTTTGAACTGAATGATAAGCAACGGTTGTAAGAGTTGTAAATGATGGCATTCTTTTTCTAAAGCACAGTGCACAGATGCTTCCTGCGTCAGCATGATCAGGGAGAATCAATTATGGTAGGGTAAAGGTCTGAAAGCTGATTGCTGAAGGCTCATGGCTAAAAGCTAGCCGCTCAGTGCCAAAACCTTCTTCCTAACTCCACTCCTTTACTTCATCTTCTTTCCGTTGGCGTTCAATCTTTTTCGTCAGAAGAATACTGATCTCGTAAAGTAGCAAAAGAGGAATGGCAACAGTCATCTGGCTGATGACATCAGGGCCCGGTGTAATGACCGCCGCAACGATCATGATAATGACGATGGAGTACTTCCGCACCTTGCGCAAATATGTCGCTGACACAATGCCGATTTTTGCCAAAAAGACCATTAAAAGCGGCAATTGAAAGGCTAGTCCCGCACCGAGAATGAGGGGTATCAATGTATCAAAATAACTGGCAATGGTCCACCGGTTTTCAATGTTTTCATCCAATTGAAAATTGCCGAAAAAATTAAGCGTATAAGGCGCCACTACAAAGTAGCCAAAGAAAACACCCGTGAAAAAAAGCAGCGAAACCCAGAAGATCACGCCGCGGGTATTTTGCAATTCTTTCTTTGTCAGGGCAGGCTTGATAAACTTCCAGAATTCCCAGAAGATATAAGGAAACGCGATGATGATACCGCCGATCAGCATTACGGATATCAGCGTACTGAACTGTGTGGTTACCCCGGTGCTCTGCATCTGAATGTTTATTCCCTGCATGCACAAGGCCTTCTCCATGTTCAGCGATTTACCAATGCGGCAAATAAAACCGTAGGTGGGAAAGTCGCCATGTGTGGGACCCAGTAAAACCTTCTTAACAAAAAAATCCTGGTAAACAGCAATGACGACAGCGCCAATCACAATGGCGATCACGCAGCGCAAAAGGTGTCCCCGCAATTCTTCCAAATGATCGATAAAAGACATTTCTGCCCTTTCATCGTTTCTGCCTCCGCGTCTGAAAAAAGATAAAGCCATTTTTTAAAAAGTGTGGTCAAAGATAAAGGAAGGAGACAGGAGTCGGAATACAGAACTCGGGAGGCAGAACTATCTGAAAGCTTAATAACGAAAACAAAATATGAATTCAAACATTCTGTGTCCTGAATTCTTACTTCAGCACTTTCAATTTCACCATCTCGATCCTCGTATCGCTTACACTTAAGATGTCAAACTCAAAATCATTAATGATGATGCGTTCTTTTTGGCGGGGGATCGTTTCGTGATGAGAGATGATAAAACCAGACAGGGTTTCCGATTCATTTTCGGGAAAGTCCAGGTCATACTTTTCGCAGATATAATCCAGTTCCAGACGGCCGGAAAAAATGTATTCATTTTCTGCTAACTGTTTCTCCACAAACTCCTCGCTGTCGTACTCATCATGAATCTCCCCAAAGATCTCTTCTAATACATCCTCCATTGTTACAATCCCGGCTGTTCCGCCAAATTCATCCACCACCCAGGCAATGCTTTTCCGCTCCCTTGTAAACTTGCTGATCAGGTCTGTTGCGCTCATACTTTCGGGTACAGCCGGAATGGGCAATAAAATCGCCTGCAGGCTTACGGGGTGCTTAAACAAGTCAAGCTGGTGAATGTATCCAACAATGTTGTCAATGGTCTTCTCATATACGATAAGTTTACTCAATTTGGTTTCAATCAGTTTCCGGCGGGCATCGTCTATCGCACAGGATACATCTACCCCAATCACTTCTTTGCGCGGCACCAGGCATTGCCTGATCTTTACTCTCGGCAGCTCCAGCGCATTCTCAAACAATTCTGTATTCATTTCCTCGGCCTCAAAATCCGGATCGTCGCTTTGCTGGAACAGTGTTTCCGAAATTCCTCCCGACATGTTATCCTTTGTGTCCCTGATACGTACATTAAAGAAGTATTGCAGGGTCCAGTTGGCCATGGCCAGAAACAGCCGGGCAATGGGTTGAAGGAAGCCATAAAACACGTTGATCAGCCACACAATCCGCGTCAGAATAATGTTGCTATGCGCCCGGAAGATGGCCCTCGGAATAAACTCACCAAGAATGAGCACCACAAAGGTTGCCAGCACAATGTCCAGCCCCACCCTTACACCCTGGTACTTTATGCGCAGGGCATCCCAAAGTGGCGTGGTAATACTGGTGAACAATAAAGCAAATGAAACAAGGAAAATAGTGAAACCGATGAGCATGGTGCTCAGGAAAAGTTCCGGATTTTCAAAGTACTTAGAAAGCAGGATCGCATCGGAGCGGCCTTGTTTTTTACGCAGCTCTATACCAAACCTGTTTACACTGTAAAAGGCCATTTCTATTCCTGCAAAAAAACCCATCATTAAAAGGGTTACTATAAACCACGTTATCGTACTTACAGCTATCATCGAGATAAAGATAGAGATTTAGCTATTGAAGAAAATCCTGAATAATTTCTTCAGCCTCCTGGCAGGCCCTTGCCAGATCTGAATTAACAATGACTTTATTAAAATAGGTTTTGAAGCTGATCTCGTACGCAGCTTTATTTATTCTTGCATTCAGCGATTCTTCGCTTTCCGTACCCCGGCCCATCAGCCTGCGTTTTAACTCATCCACGCCCGGTGGCTCAATAAAAATGGAAAGCGTTGTTTCGGGGTATTGCTGCTGCACATGTATGGCGCCTTTCACATCTATATCAAGCACCGGGATCCTTCCTTCGCTCCAGATGCGTTGCATTTCGGCTTTTAGGGTGCCATAGTATTTGCCTTCGTACACCATCTCCCACTCCACAAACTCTTCGTGCTGAATTTTATTGGTGAACTCGTCCACACTCATAAAATAATAATCCACACCGTTCTTTTCATTTCCTCTTGGCGAACGGGTAGCGGCAGAAATGGAGAAGGCCAACTTATCGCTGTACTTGTTCAGCAGGTATCGTGTAATGCTTGTTTTTCCAGCCCCAGACGGTGCAGTAATGATGATGATCTTTGTTTGGTTGTTGATGGTCATGTGACAGATACGTGTAGGAGGCGAAGATACGGAACGGCAAACGGCAAACGAGAATCAGCAATTTTAGCGGTTAATAAGTTTGGACAGTATGCAAAATCAGGGGTGATATCTGACTCCAAACCGGATTAGCTTTTTTTGATAATAGCCTCAGTATTTTGCTATATCTGAGCAGTATCAATTTCAACGACTGCGTCTGTTACTATAAAATCCTTTCTCTGTCCGCTTCTCCTTTTCCTGAAAACTCTTCGGCAATTTTGAGATAAACCGACAGAGCAGCTCGTCTGATTGACTATTTCAGGTTATTCTTTTCAGATACACAGGTAGCCTTAGAATTTAAAGATTCTTTCATTGCCGATTTTCGATTGCCGTTTGCTTATTTTTAAAGCGTGCAGCACGTGGAATTTTTTCATAGAGACCATTTTGAATTTCGCTATCACCGCAAAAAGGCGAAGAAATCGCTTTCGCAATTCATTGACTTCTTTTGGGAAACCGATTTTGAAACCCTGTTCGATCAATACCCACAGGGGTTTTCCGATGCGCTTTTTCCCAACGTTGGCTATACCTATCTCATCAACCTGGGAACGCCGTTTGTTATGCAATTGGAAGAAGACAAGTTTGAAGTAAAGAACGATGGCTTTCTGCCCCGGCATAAGAACATGATCTGTCACCATTCCATTGGTAACAAAATCTTCGGCATCAAGTTCAATGTATCACCCGTCATTTTTCAAAGAAGGATCAACTTCTCCGAATACAAAGAATACATTTTTCCACTTGCCTATCTGATTGACAGAACAATTATAGAGAAGGTAAAAACGGCCGGATCATTTGATGAGCGAATGAAGACCTTGTCGGACTACTACGAAGCCATCATTCAGCAGCATGCAGGATCGCTAAAACAGGTGGAAGTTGTCACCGGCATTTTACATGATTGTATTGCGGATAATCGTTTTGATATTTCCATTGAAGAACTATCCAACCGCTATAACATCAGCACCCGAACGCTACAGCGTTACTTTGAAGCCACCACGAGCATTTCCAGCAAACAGGCTTTGCAGATCCTGCGTATTCGCAAAGCAGTGGAAAAGCTGACTGCTGATCCCGAAAACTTTCATTACAGCCAATTTGGTTATTACGATTACAGTCATTTTTATAAACACCTCAGGCAATTTATCAGCAGCCATACCATCTCTATCATTCAGCCGCATTTGCAGTTGCTGAAAGGTGCCGTGATGAGTAATCAGTGATGAGTAATGAATAATGAGGGCAGGCTGGCACTACAGCTACTCATCACTGATTACTCATGACTCATTATCAATTCCCGCCCGCCCTTTGCCTTTCTTCTTCCGAGGCAGTTGTTCTTCTCCTTGCCTGTTGCACTTTGTTGCTACCAAAGCGATAAGTGAAAGAAAGATTGGCCACCCGTGACTCACGGTAGGCATTCCAGTTCTCTACATAACTTCCTTCATACTCTACTTTTGCATTTGGCAGGTTGGTCCAAAAAATATCGGTGATGTTGAAACGGATTGTCCCCTTTCCTTCCATGATGTTTTTTTGCGCACCCACACCAATACCCCATTGCGGTTTTATCATCATGTAACCATAGCGGCCACCGGTGTTCAGATTTGCATTTAATTCCGCTGACCATCCTTTCTTAAATGAAAACGTATTGTTTGTTCTGATGTTTGCGGCAGGAGCACCATCGTTGAGTTGTGCACCGCTTAAGTTGCCGTTGAATTTATTGTAAAAGACGTTGACATTGTTCATCATGTTCCACCAGCTGTTGATGCGGACAGGGGCTGATGCGGTTAAACCAAAATAATCAGAAGATGTAAGATTCACCGGGATCTGCACGGTGATATTCGAGTCTTCGCCCTGCTTGATCTCAAAGGCCGGGATCACATCCAGGATCTTTGCCAGCACACTGCTTTGCGGCTGCGTGGTACGGCTATAACCCAAGGTGAAATTCAGGTTTTTCAGCGTATAGTTTAATTCGTACGACCAGGTGAATTGCGGCTGCAGCAAGGGGTTGCCAGTAGAATAAATCGTGGCGTCTACCTGGAACAAAAACGGATCCAGCTGCGAATAACCAGGCCGGTCAATGCGGCGGCTGACGGATACACCCAGTGTTTGTTCCTGCGTTAGTTTATAGTTGAAAAATGCGCTCGGAAATAACTGGAAATAATCATTTTTATATTTCCTGGCTCCTTTCACCTGGAAGGTGTTCAGATTAGTTTGTTCGCCACGCAAGCCTACCTGGAAGTTGAACTTCTTCAGCTCTTTGCTGAAGTTGACGTAAGCCGCGTTGTTGTATTCTTCGTAAAGAAAATGATTGGTCTTGGCTTCGTCCACCAGAGTTCGGGCAGGAAACACATTAAAAAATCTCGCATCCTTGTCGGATGACACATAGCTTGTCTTCAATCCTGCTTCCAGTTTTGCGCCTCCTTTCATGGGATTGGCATAATCCACCTTGGCCGTTTTCAGGGTGATCTTTCCCTCCTGGTTACCATCAAGAATATCATCGTCTTTTCTTTTGCTTCCATTGAGGTTAAAGAAATAGGAAGCCGTGCGGGTTAACGATTGCGTATTAAAGACGCCATAGTCTACATCAGCAGTAAGTTCTCTTCCGGTGCTGTCCAGTTTATGCTTGAAATTAATGTTAGCTACCGCGTTGCTGAACTTATCATCGTTGGTACCAATGGACTGGAACATGAATTCGGGGCGGAAGGAAATGTCATTCACCGTCGTATTGATGGCTGCGATCCTGTCGAACTTATTAATATTACTGCTGACCACAACCCCGATGATTGTATTATTTGATGGAAAAAAATCTGCGCCGGCACGAATTGCATGTCCTTTGAAAGGCATCCATGCATAGTTGTCTTTATCATCAGAACCCTGAAAGACACCATTGTTAAAAAAATTGCGATTGATGATCAGGTGATTTAGATTCTCGCGGTAACTGTAGTTATAGTTGCCAAAAATGTTTACCCCTTTGTTGCGGTAATTGATGGTTGTTCCGGCGTTCCATTTGGGGTAAACGCCTTGTCCGAAGCCGGCTGTAAGTGTGCCATTGTAGCCAAGCCGCTGGTCCTTCTTCATGCGGATGTCAATAATGCCCGAGTTACCCGCAGCATCATATTTACTCGACGGGTTTGTGATCAGTTCAATTCTTTCAATAGCATTTACCGGCAGGCCTCTCAGGTAATTGGCAAGATCGGCGCCGGACATGGGCGAAGGCTTTCCATCGATCATGATGATAACGCCTTGCCTTCCACGAAGGGCAATGTTGTCGTTTTGGTCAATGGTTACACCGGGTGAACGTTCCAGCACATCAAGCGCCGAACTACCGGCATTCACCACGCTGTTCTCAACATTTACAATGAGACGGTCATTCAACCGCTGGATGAACGGCTTTTTTGCGGCTACCGTTACTCCCTGCAAATGACTTGCGTTGCTAACAGCCATATTGATCGATGGCAGAGAGATCGTTTGGGCCTCTTGTACATCAAAGGGATGGCTATAAGATTTGGACAGGCCAACCGCTGTTACACGTAAGAGATAAGTGGAAGGAGTGATATTCTCAAATTCAGCCATTCCTGCTTTATCGGATAATGCTGTTTTTACAAGCGCCGAGTCCTTGCTGCGCAGCAATTCCACGGTGGCGCCTTCAACGGCAACTTTCCCATCGTTTAGGATGGTAATGATTGCCTTGCCTTTCCCCCCTTGTGCAAAAGCAATGGTTGTCATCAAAACGGATAGGATACCTATGTAAAATTTGCGCATATTACTCTTTTTGCGGCAAAGAAGCAAAGGATTTGAATGCAATGAAAGCGAAACTATGTTAGCTGCATTATGTTGCGATAGATGGAGGAATGGCAATATGTTACGAAAAATGTCGTGTCGTTTTTTTACACGAAAAATTCTGGTTCGAGTCTCTTTCAAATAGCAGATTTTTGCGCCTTATTAAATGAATCATATGAGCTATAACGTAGAAGAAATAAATGACCTGATCAGGAACCGCCGTTCCGTTTTTCCCAAACAATTCGAAGAAGGAAAGAAAATAGATGATGCCATCGTTTCGCAAATTTTAGAGAACGCCAACTGGGCGCCTAGCCACGGACAAACAGAACCCTGGAAGTTTGTAGTATTTACTGGTGGAGGCTTACAAAAGCTGGCCACCTTTCAGGCAGAACTTTATAAAAAAGAGGCTGGTGAAAATTTTAAAGAAGCGCCTTATCAAAACCTATTGAGCAATCCTTTAAAAGCTTCGCATGTAATTGCGCTTTGCCTGAAGCGTGACCCGGCTAAAAAATTTCCGGAAATGGAAGAAATAGCGGCCGTGTCCTGTGCGGTTCAAAACATGTACCTGTCAACCACAGCCTATGGCATTGGCGGCTATTGGACCACCGGCGGCGTAACCTATAAACCAAGTGCGAAAGAATTTTTTGGCCTGGAAGAAGACGACAAACTGCTTGGCTTCTTTTACATGGGCCATGTGGCTGTTCCATCGCCAGCAGGAAAACGAAAACCAATTGAAGAGAAGGTAGTGTGGGTGAAAGGGTGATCAATATGAACAGAGGACCAAGGAATGATGAATGATGAACTGCAGGGACATGCCACTGGCTTGTCCTGATGAATATTGAGATGAGCCCAGAACGTGAAAAATATAAGCATCAAAATCTTTTCGGCTTGGAACGCCAGCCTGCGTTCTTCCTTCTTCTTTGGTTTATCCTGAATATTGTTCAGGTCAGCTTTACCGAACTCACCAGCGACGAGGGTTACTACTGGTTTTATGCACAACACCTGCAATGGGGTTACTACGATCATCCACCAATGATTGCTGCCATGATAAAAGCAGGAAGTGTTCTTTTTCCAGGTGAGTTAGGCGTTCGTTTTTTGAATGTATTGTTCAGCACTGCGGGACTTTATCTTTTTTTCCGCTTGCTGCCCAAAGAATATCCGGGCAATAACAAGACCTACTTTGTTCTATTGGCGGCACCACTTTTACACTATCTAACGTTCATTGTTTTTCCCGATGGACCGCTCCTGTTTTTCAGTTTGCTCTTTTTGTTTTTATATAAACGCTTTTTGCAAAAGCAAACCTGGGCAACCTCGTTATTGATGGGTATTTCCCTGGCATTGATGGCTTACTCTAAGTATCACGGTGTATTGGTTTTGCTGTTTACCATAATGGCTAATCCGGGGCTTTTACGTTCAGGATACTTTTATTTATCGTTGGCAGTGGCCGCCATCTTTTTTGTTCCGCATATCGGGTGGCAATATCAAAACGGTTTTCCAACAATCAGCTATCATTTATCAGGAAGAACCGGGAGCCTCTCCTTTAAACACGTAGGCGAATATATTTCGCAGCAGGTCTTCGCCATCGGGCCGGGATTGATCTTTCTTCCTTTCGTTATCAAAACAAAAGATGTATTTGAACGGACACTGAAGTTCATTATCATTGGAACTTTCCTGTTCTTTTTGTTTAGCTCGTTCAAAACGTTCGTTCATTTTCACTGGACATCCATTGCCCTATTTCCGCTGTTGTATTTCGCGGTTGCCTATTATAATGATCCAACGAAACGAAGGCTGTTTAATGGTTTATTGGTCCCGTTTGTCGTCATTTTCTTTATGGCAAGAGTGCTACTTCTCATTCCTTTTATCCCGGACATGCATGTTGGTGAAGACTATTATCATGGACGGGAACAATGGGCAAAAGAGATTGCCGCGGTGGCTGGAACCCGGTATGTTTTCATGCCGAATAACCTGCGGGAAGTTTCGCTTTATTCCTTTTATTCCGGCAAACAAGGCGTTACCTTTTACAATCGGCCGGAGAAAAAATCGCAGTATGAGTTGTGGGGTTATGAAGACAGCCTGCAAGGGAAAGATGTTGCGTTCGTTTCAAAGTATCCCTTTGCCGGAAGTAAGGCTTTGCCAAACTCGTTACAGCAAAACCTGAACTATGCGTTGTTACCTTCTTTTACTTCTTATTACACGGGCATATCCATTGTTGCAGCCATAATACACGTACAGCAAGATTCCTTAGAAGCCGAAGTGGAGATCATCAATCACCGCTCAACTCTACTGGCTCTTGGCAAAGGGCTAAACGGAGAACCCGCTTCGCTGATGATCTCTTTTGAACGAGGCCGTAATATCATTCAAACGTTTGTCCTTTCTACTCTCGATTCTGCAGATGTTATTGCACCAAAAAACAGTTTAAGAAGACAGGGAAAGATGTTTGTAAAAGATCTCCCGCGGGGGAGATACACTGTCTTTACCGGCATCAGAAATGGCGTGTTGCCCGATGCCATTTTATCCGAAGGAATGGATATAACCATCAAATAAAAAAGAAGGCCGCAATGATGCGGCCTTTGAACTGGTGAATGAATGAATTAATTGAATTTGTAAATAGCCGTTACCCCTAAATGGCCCAGTGTGCCGTCGTCGATAAGCGCATTGTAGCCCAATGTAACCTGGTACTTTTCAGCGTTGTACCCTACACCTGGTTCAAGGTTGAAAGCGCCACCGCTACCACCGCCGGTTAAAATGCCATAGCCTAATTTTCCGCCCAGGAAAACAGTTGGTGACGCATAATAACGGGCTCCCACTAAAATCGGAATGTAACCTACAGCATCGTTCTTGTACTTGTAACCGCCCCATGTCTGGCTTTTACCAATGAAATTGGTGAACCCGGTAGTACCCGTCAGTGATACACTCGGATGAACTTTGTGCTCTGCCTGAAGTTCCACGCCAATACCAATGCTATGGCTTAAGTGGAAGTTGCCAACCGGCAAGCCAAAGCGCAGGCCACCACCAAATTGAACGTTCTTACTTGTTTTGTCTTGTGCGTTAACCACGATTGCTCCTGCCACTAATAAAGCAAGGAATAGGATTTTTTTCATACAGTTAATTTTTTGTGAGCACGAATGTAGAAGGCGTTGAAGAGGAATATCTTTCAACTGCGCTCAACTGCTTTTTTAATTGTATGAATTGCTGATTTCAGGCTTGGTACTGAAGCAGGCAATTTTATATTCTCCTGATTTCAGCGCCCAAACTTTGCAAACGCTGATCAATGTATTGATAGCCCCTGTCTATCTGATCAATGTTCTGAATAATGCTTTTTCCTTCGGCACTTAGTGCAGCAATCAGGAGGGAAACGCCGGCACGGATATCCGGCGAACTCATTTTAATACCACGCAGCTTGTATTTTCGTTCCAGTCCAATTACCGCAGCACGATGCGGATCGCATAGGATGATTTGCGCACCCATCTCAATCAGCTTGTCAACAAAGAACAAGCGGCTTTCAAACATTTTTTGGTGCACAAGTAGTGATCCTCGTGCCTGCGTAGCTACCACTAATACAATGCTCAAAAGATCGGGTGTAAAGCCAGGCCAGGGATGATCGTAGATAGTGAGCACGCCGCCATCCATATAGGTTTGTATCTGGTATATCTCCTGCTCAGGAATATGAATATCATCGCCGGTGATGTTCATCTGAATTCCAAGTTGACGAAATTTTTCCGGTATCACACCCAGGTATTCAACACTGCAGTTCTTGATGGTAATGTCGCTTTGCGTCATGGCTGCCATGCCAATGAAGGAGCCGATCTCAATCATGTCGGGCAAAATGCGATGCTCTGTGCCATGCAGTTTTTCTACCCCTTCAATCACCAGTTGATTGCTTCCGATGCCACTGATATCAGCACCCATTTTATTAAGCATCCGGCACAACTGCTGGATATAAGGTTCGCAGGCCGCATTATAAATTACAGTTGCTCCTTTTGCCAGCACGGCTGCCATCACAATATTGGCAGTGCCGGTTACCGAGGGCTCATCCAATAAAATATAAGTGCCTTTCAAGCCTTCTGTAGAAAAATAAAAAAAGGCATCTTCCGGGTAATAAATCATCTCGGCGCCCAGCTTTTGAAAACCGAGAAGATGGGTATCCAGCCTTCTTCTGCCGATCTTATCGCCACCGGGTTTTGGAATAAAGGCTTTTTTATAACGGCCAAGCATTGGGCCGGCTAGCATAACAGAGCCCCGCAGCATCCCGCTTTTAGTCTTGAATTCGGGACTGCGAAGAATATTCAAATCAACATCGTCAGCCTGGAATGTGCAGGTGTGCCGGTCCGTTCGTTCTACCTTTACGTTCATTGCCTGAAGCAGGTCAATAAGGTTGTTGACATCAAGGATATCCGGGATGTTGGTGATGGTAACCGGTTCATCCGTTAGAACAACAGCACTGATTATCTGCAACGCTTCGTTCTTTGCTCCCTGCGGTATGATTTCGCCTTTTAATCTTTTGCCTCCGATGACTTCAAATGATGATGACATGTCTGTTGAGTGTGAAATTTGAAAATAGAAAATGAATGTCGCTGTAAGTCGGTAGCGTAATAAGGGCCAGCATCATGTAGTTCAAAATGAGCGGAAAGAACCGCAAACTTTAAACCATAAACCACTAACCCGCTTTTATCTGTTCCCCGGTCTTTCCAAAACGCCGTTCACGGTTTTGATAATCAATGAGGGCTTCGTAAAGATTTTGCTTGCGGAAATCGGGCCATCGGACCTGTGTAAAATAAAGTTCGGCGTACGCTAACTGGTAAAGAAGAAAGTTGGAGATACGGTATTCGCCGCTTGTGCGGATCATCAGTTCCGGGTCAGGAAATTCAGATGTCGTTAAATATTTCTGCAGCGTGTCCTGGTCGATCTCTTCTACATTTATCCGCCCTTTTTGTACTTCGTAAGCAATATTTTTTACAGCATTCAGCAGTTCCCAACGGCCGCTGTAGCTTAAGGCCATAATCAGTTGCAAGCCTGTATTTTCTTTGGTGATCTGCAGCGCCTCGGCCAGTTCTTTTTGCGCATAGTCGGGCAGCATATTGATGTCGCCTATCACATGCAGACGAATGCTGTTTTTATTCAGGCTTTCTACTTCTCCCCGGATCGTTTTTACCAGCAGTTCCATCAGCCCGATTACTTCGTATTGCGGCCGGTCCCAGTTTTCTGTAGAAAAGGCATAAAGGGTAAGGTATCCTATGCCTAGTTCGGCGCAGCCTTCTACAATATCCCGCACACTCTCTACACCATGATAGTGGCCGAAGAGCCTGTCTTGTCCCTGCTCTTTTGCCCACCGGCCATTGCCGTCCATGATGATAGCTATGTGTCTTGGTAAACGTTCTTTGTCAACCTGTGACAGTAGATCGGTCCTTGCTGTTTCTGTGCCTGAAGTTAACTCGCTCATGCGGGTAAGAGGAAATGGTTATGAACGGCAAAGAAATAAAAAAGCACAGAAACAATCTGTGCTAATCTTTTCTATGTTCTGTTAATCTGCTTTTAGTCGGCTGTCGGGCAGCGATAGGATTGAAGGTTAAAGCTGAGGTAGAAAATAGCGGTTACAAACTGGTCTTTGTTTTGGCTGTTACCTCTTTGCTGGCCTTTGATACCAATTGGCGTTCCTGTTTCGTAAGAGCGGTCGCTCAGTAAAAATGCCGCCGAAGGGCTTCCATCAGGGTTAGGGGGGAAAGCCGCTGCACCCGGATAGGTTTTACTTACATCATCCAGGTAATCGGTATTAGTAAAGCGATGCACCACTTCAAAGCCAAGATTGATCCTGTCGTTTAAAGCGTATTTGATACCCACGCCAAAAGGAATGGCCAGGGCCATTGTGCTATAAGGTTTGCGGTCTTTAAAGCTTGTATCGTACTGTCCTTCGGTACCTAGCTGGCGAAGAAAATATTTCTCTCCTTTCAAAAAAGCGTATGGGTCGTAGCTAAAAGCACTTACACCCAGCGTAATGTAAGGCGTGAAGCGAAAGTCTTCTTCACCTGGCATAAAGCGGTAAAAATTAAAATCGCCCTGCAAGCCCAGCTCCCACACTTTTGTATTGAAACTCAGGTTACGGCGCTTCATTAACTCATTGTGTTCGTTGTAAACATCGGAATAACCCAGTTGAGTAAAACTCCCGCCCAGGCGAACAGCAATGTAATTGCCAAAATTTTTACGAAAGAACAAACCGGCCGCAAGTTTAGGTCGGTTTAGCTTTGCCTTTGTGTTCAGGTCGCCGAAATAATGGCCGGCGCCAATACCAAAGCCAAATTCTCCTTCCTGTACGATAGAATTCTGCGCCAAAAGCGCCACAGGCAAGCAAAACAGAAAAGCAGCCAGTAACTTTCTCATAGTATGCAAAATAAGATTTTTGATAAATCAGAACGAAAATATTCGGCGTTTGGTATGTGGAGGAGGGAACCGCAGAACAGATACACGGGAATATTGAATGATGAAGTCAAAGAAACGGTGCAGATGAGCTTTTATTTGATATTCCTTAGTTCCGTTTATCCAGTCCCCACGAAAGCTTGTTGCGGAGGGTCTGAAGGAAGTTGTTCTCATTTAGCCGAACGAGGTTTATAGCAAAGTTTTCCTTTCTTACAGCCAGCAAAACATTTTTATCCACCAGTTCCCGGCGGGAGTCCAGGGCGCAGATCACTTCATCGGAGCGGCTTTCAATTTCAAAAGAAACAATGGTGTTATCCGGTATCACAATTGGACGTACGTTTAGATTGTGTGGGGCAATCGGTGTCAAAACAAAAGAGCCTGATTCAGGGAAAACCACCGGGCCGGCACAACTTAAGGAGTAGCCGGTTGAACCGGTTGGTGTGGCCAAAATCAATCCGTCAGCCCAATACGTATTCAGCAATTCACCATTTATGTAGGTATGTATCTTAATCATAGGGGCGATGTCGCGCTTGTGAATAGCAAATTCATTCAGCGCATAAGGCACATCGTTAAAGAGAGGAATATTCGAATCGAGATGTATCAGGGAACGCTTATCGATAATGTAAGACCCGCGGGCCAGCGCTTTAATTGCTTCTGTCATTTCATCGCGGCCGATAGAGGCGAGAAATCCCAGCCGGCCGAAATTGATGCCAACAACCGGTATATTTTTATCCCTGATTAATGTGATGGTGTCCAGCAAGGTTCCGTCACCGCCAAGGCTGATCAAAAAATCAATGTCTGCAGTTAATTGGGAATGATGCGTAAACGTGGTAACAGAGGAAGGCAGGTTGATGTAGTTTAACGCCTGGTCGTAAAACTCCTGAAAAACAACAGGTTCCATTTCCTCCTTATCCAGCTCGTCAAAAAATAGTTGTACATCTTTCTGCTGCGTGCTTTCCAATACCCGGCTGTATATCGCTACTTTCAAGATAATCGGTTTACCAGCTTACAAGTTCACGTGTTCCAAGTCAGCATAAACAACCTGTGAACTTATAAAGGTGTGAACCTGCGAACTTCCTATTGATGTAAATATAGACCGTTTTGCCCTAACTGATTAAAGCTCCATTCGAATTTAAAGATCAAATCGGTGAACATCACAATGTCTAAACCGAGCCCCGAACTGTAGAGCATTCGGTTGTTCAGCCCGTTTTTAATGCTGGGATTGGGATTGTGCACATACCCCTCGTTGGTATACGCTTTCACATAAACCCGCAGCGGTACACTGCGTAGCGATTTGAAGAGTTTAATAGTAGGTAAGGGGATGTCCGTTTTAATTAAATTGTAACCAAGGGTCTGTTTTGAATATGCACCTGCTACTCCGTCAATGATGTAATTTTCATAGCCCTGCAAATAAGCATCGCCATAACCCATAAACTGCTGCGTGATGTAAGGTTGCTTGAAAGGAAGCTTCAGCATACCTGCCAGCCGCACGCTGAAATAGGCTCTTTTTCCCAACGACCAGTAGTTAATGCCTCTGGCGGAAAGCTGCCACAGGTTAATAGAACTTCCAATGCCTGCTTTGTAAATAGAAACATCTCCATACCGGCCCTTTGTAGGGTATGGATTGAAATCGTAATCAATAAATGAAACACCATAGCTGATGTAAGGGTAACTATAAACCGTGCTGGCCGGCGAGTAATTTTCATTCAGTTTAATGACGGTATCGCCAATGCGGTTATGATGGTAGCCGATGGAAAACTGGTGGCGGGTCTTGATGGCCGGCCGGTATACCAGGTCAAAGGATCCCTGGAAAAATTCGTAGAGATAACCATCAGGATTTTTTACTGCCAGTACTTTATTATTCTCCGTAATGTAATTCAGCTCCCGGTTTTTGCCATGCGAAACGGTGAGATTACCGGCCCACTTTAAGTCCTTGTCAAAATAAAACCCCTGGTATTGTAATGCTATTTTTTTTGTATACCCGTTTGCAAGGTGGAGATGTGCTTTGTCGCCCCTGCCTGAGAAATTAAACTGTGTTAGTTTAAGACCATAGTTCAGATGCTCCATCGGCCTTCCTCTTTCGTTCCACTGGCTGAATGTACCATTGGCAATACGCAGAAATGGCTGCGGAAAAAAATACCATTTCTCTTCTACGTCGATACTTACAAAAACCTGTTGCTCCGGTGTGCTTTGCAGATTGACGATCACATTTCGGAAAAGATTGGTGTTCATTAACTGCCGCTTGGTAAGCTCCAGCTTTTCACTGATTTCCAAATAAGGATATGAATCTTCAGTCTTGAAAGGAAGTTCGCGCAGAATAGTGGATCTACGGGTACGTTTGTTTCCCGTAACAATGATTTCTTTAATGGTGAAAATGGTATCGGTGGTTTGGGCTGTTGCCAGTTGGCTGTTAGTGGAGTAAATAACAACCGGGTTTACAAAAGCTTCCTGTGCTTTTACATTGCCTAATGACAAAAGCATCACACAGAATCCAATAACTGGCAGGCCTCTTCTCATTAGGGGTGACTTCACAACAAATATGATACTAAAAATACTGTACCGAATATAACTATCGAACGGAGAAGGAGGGATTATATTTTGAGGTAGTTCATTAAATTATCATAATTCGTTTTGAGCTCGTTTTCGAACAGCTCTTCTCCAAAATAGTATTTTACATTGTATTCGTAGCGCTGAAAGGTGCTAAGCAGATCGGAGACTTCGAGTTTGTTAACACGGATGGTTACCTGCATCATCCCTGTTTCCGCATCGGTAAACGTATTGAGCTGGGTAATTTGTGCATCATTTGATTCAACCAGGCGATTAAGTTCCGTAAACGAATAGCTGCGGCTGTCCATTTCCAGTACAATCAGCGCTCCTGGCAGGTGTAGGCTCATAAACTCAGATGCATTTTTCAGCAGGTCGTTATAGGTAACAATACCAAGAAGTTGTTTTTCTTCAACAACCGGAACGATACTCAGTTTATTGATAACGGCTGTTTGAATGGCTTTTAAAAAATGTTCATTAGCCTGAACAGACGTCGTGCCGTCGGTGATGTGCAGGTCAGTGAGTGCTAATTCTTCATCGCTTTGCAACAGTTGCTCTTCACTGATGATACCAAGATAGCTCTCGTTTTCAACAACGGGCAGGTGTGCCACGTGGTAATCGTTCATCAATTGCAAGGCATGATAAACGGTATCGCTTTTATGCAGATAAGGAATTGCGTTTGATATGAGGTCTCTTGTTAACATAGAACGGTAACATTAATAAGACAGGTGAACCTACGCAACTGTTGCAGTAGTTGCCAGTTTTTTTAAAAAATTATCTAAAATGACATTGAACTCCTGCGGGGTTTCCATCATAGGTGCATGGCCGCAACGATCAATGAAATGCAACTCACTGTTTGGTATTAACTTATTAAATTCCCGTGCCACAAATGGCGGCGTGATGGTATCGTTATTGCCCCACACTAATAACGTGGGTTGAATGATGCTATTGAGTTCTTCGCCCAGATTATTACGGATGGCACTTTTTGCCAGG
>DASVSM010000161.1:0-1714 GCA_036388115.1 Flavisolibacter sp. | reverse complement strand
GAATCCGGTCGATGAAATTATTAAATGGGATGGTTATCCGTTTAAGATCATTGGTGTCATTAAGAACATGGTTATGGAGTCGCCATTCGAAGCAGTGGCGCCAGCAGTATACGTAGTAAATTACGAGGAAGCAAACAGCTTTATCAATGTCCGCATCAACCCGCAGCTAAGTGCTGGCGAAGCCCTCGCAAAAATGGAAGCAGTTTTCAAAAAGGCAGTGCCTTCTGTGCCGTTTGAGTACAAGTTTGCGGACACGGAATACGGGTTAAAATTCGCAGCCGAAGAACGCATTGGAAAGCTGGCATCCTTATTCGCTACGCTTGCCGTCCTGATTTCGTGCCTTGGCTTGTTTGGGCTGGCCGCATTCCTGGCCGAAAAGCGCACAAAAGAAATCGGGATACGCAAAATATTAGGTGCAACAGTATTCAACCTTTGGCAGATGTTGTCAAAAGATTTTGTCGCGTTGGTAGTTATTTCCTGCCTTATTGCTATCCCCGTTGCCTGGTATTTCCTCAATCAATGGTTGCAGAAGTATGAATATCGAACATCGATATCATGGTGGGTATTTGCGGCTGCAATAATAGGTGCATTTGTAATTACACTGTTAACCGTAAGCTTCCAGGCAATAAAGGCGGCGTTGACAAACCCGGTAAAAAGTCTGAGAAGTGAATAACAGAACCTGGATCTATTGGATTATCAGGTTTGTGAGGAAATAGAGTTTTTTATGAGCCAGGCAATAGAATATGAATGATACATCGTTGCGTCGCACACTTGTACTGTTATAACCATGTGAGCAATGTTGGCTGGAAGGATAAGCATAGAATGGAAGAAGATTAAAGGATTAATAGGAAACCGATAGATTCCAAAAAAGGCATCATTCAAAAAACTCAAAATAAAAAATGAAAAAGCTTTTACTGGTCTCACTACTGCTTTCCCTTCTGGCGATTACTGCCACGGCTCAAATTACGTTACCCGCAGACGCCAATAAGAAGGCATCAGTTTCAGAAGATATCGGTATCACTACTGTAAAAATTAATTATTCCCGGCCCGAGGTAAAAGGAAGGGAAGGTAACATCTGGGGTAAAGTGGTCCACTATGGTTTTGCTGACCTCCATTATGGTACCAGCAAAGCCGCACCGTGGCGGGCAGGAGCCAATGAAAATACAACCATTGAATTCAGCACAGATGTAATGGTTGAAGGCAAGCCAATTGCCGCCGGCAAGTATGGCTTCTTCATCGCGATGGGGCCGGAAAAAGCGACTTTGGTTTTCTCGAAATTTAGTACTGCCTGGGGCAGCTTTTACTACCAGGCTAAAGACGATGTTCTACGGGTTGAGGTGCCCGTGCAGAAATTGAATGAAAGTGTCGAAAGATTAAAATATGAATTCAGCGGGCAAACTGACAACTCAGCGGTCGTTTCACTGCAATGGGAAAAGTTGAAGGTTCCGTTTACAATCTCGGTGGACCTGCACAAAATACAAATGGAGTCTTTCAGAAAGGAATTTAACTCGGGCATGTTTTACCGGTATTGGCAAAATATGCAGCAGGCAGCGAGTTACTGTTTGGTTAATAACATCAACCTTGAAGAAGGTTTATCATGGGCTGAACGATCTGTCAATCCCTTTTTTGGTGAGAAGAATTTTCTCACACTGTCCACCTACGCAGGTTTGTTAGAAAAAAATAATAGAAAAAAAGAAGCAGATTCAATAATGCG
>DASVSM010000160.1:0-3808 GCA_036388115.1 Flavisolibacter sp. | reverse complement strand
CCGGCCGGGCGCAGGCCAACTTATCCTCCGGCGTTGTCATGGTCAGTTTGCCGCCACATCAGGCTGACAAAGGGCTTAATCATTTATTTTAAGACAGCTTCTTGTTCCATTTTACTTCGGTAGCCGGATATTGGTTAATTAGCAATCGGTTGAATCAGGAATTAAGCTGTTCTCTTTACTGGCAATATCCCAATATCTTAATGTCCCAATTCCTAAATCCTAATTCCAATCTCTGACTTCAAATCGCCCCATCTCTTTCCGACCTATTGAAACAAAAACGGTATTTGGTAGCTATACTCAATTACGTTAAACAACTGGTAGTTCCTTCCTCTGTTACAGTAGTAGGGAAACAAAAAACCCGCAATTCATTTGTATTGCGGGTTTTCTATAATTTGACGTCTGAAAAAGTCGGGTGGACTGGATTCGAACCAGCGACCCCTTGCACCCCATGCAAGTGCGCTACCGGGCTGCGCCACCACCCGAATGGGTTGCAAATGTAAGTGATCAAAGAAAGCAAAAAAAATAGCTCGCTGCATCCGACAAAAAATAAGCAGGCCTCGTAATTTTACGTTTTCTGCCTAAAGGGTAACTACCTCATTTTAAGAAATAATTTTACACGCCTTGTTATGAGAAACGAAACCACCTATTTTCGGGCTTTACGTTATGGATAAAAATGAGGCCTAGCAATAACACGATTTTTGTTATTGTTTACATTTACATAACCACCAACTGAACCCACTGATGAAAAACCTTCTTCTCCTCCTGCTGCTGGCAGTAGCATGCAACATTGCCAATGCCCAATGCGGCTCAGCCAATTATACCGACCCTCAATTTACAATTGCCGTCCAGAATCCTGCCTGTCCGCTTACCGGGGAAATAAACGTGACAAGTGCATTAGGTGGTGTTGGGCCATACACCTATACGCTGATGCCTGGTAGTATAGTGAGCACTACCGGATCATTCTCAAATGTGGCGCCCGGCACGTACATCGTGCAAATGAGAGATGCTTGCGGAACGATTCGCTCAAGGCAGGCAACGATAACCCCATATGCATTTACAACTTCTTCATCTTATACCGCGCTTGGCTGTGGTAATTTTGGCTTCGACATAATTTGCTCCGCAACCGGCCCTGCTTTGCAATACGGTTATTTGCTGAATGGCGATTCTACAATAACATGGGGCGACAGTTCGAGCATCAATTTAAATCTTTCACTGCCCAGAACGATTACATTATATGTGAAGGACAGTTGTGGTAACCAGGCAGCTACTACGCATAATATTTCTAAGGAACATGGCGGGTATATAAAAATCCTGAATGAAAGAATAATGTGTAATGGCCAGGAGATTTATCCAGAGTATTATGGTTTTGATTCCGCAACCGTTTGTCTATACAAGTCTCCTCAAAATACATTGGTCGAATGCAAACAGGCACCCGCTGGCAATTACAATGGCGGTGCTTTGACCAACTTTTTCAACCTTCCTTTCGGCCAGGATTACTATGTGATTGTTCAAGACGGTTGCTACAGAGACTCGGCATTTTTTAAGGATAAGACATCCGCTGGGGGAAGTGAGTTGAATCCTTTTGCTTGGCGTTGCAATACCTTTGATATTCATGCAGACGGAAATAATTATGACACAGTTTGCCTTTGGAATGCAGTCACCAATCAACTGGTAAGTTGTAAAAAGTGGAATGATACAACCATCAACCCTAATACCGGATTGCCATGGCCATACGGAGGAGCAGAGTGGTATGACCTTCCTTATGGAAAATATTATGCCTTCATTTTTGATCCCTGTCTAGATACGATTGTCCGGATCGATACAACGGTAGTGTATCCTTCTAAAATAGAAACAGAACTACTCGCTGGCTGCGGGGTCATGCAAACTTCAATGGTATCATATTTTAGCGCGGAGACCCCGCTTCCTTGGACAACTAATGTTTATTGGCCGAATGACTCACTGGTAAAAACGCAGGTCACTACCTGTACGTGCAGCCCTGGATATTACTTTGACTTTCCAACCTATCCGCAACCTGGAACGATCACAGTTGTGCAGCAGGATGGTTGCGGGAACATAGACACGTCTTACCTCTATCAACCGGTCGTTCTTCCGGTCCGCACACTATCAATAAAAGGAGGATGCCCGGGCATTATTGGCTCCTCGGGTGGAGGTGACATTGTTCTAAGTGGAGATAGGGCAACGTATGCCTGGCAGGGCAATGGAGGACCGGTGGCATCAGTTACGATTATTAAAAAAGATAATTTACCGGTGAACATACCGCAGACCTATACGCAATGGAATAATACAACGCAACAACAGGAATATTACTTTACAAACTTAGCAACCGGCCTTTATGTGTTAGAATCGTCTGTTGGTTGTAATGGCTTTAAAGTGCTCGATACAATAGAAGTGAAACCCTATGTTTACCCTTTGCAGGAGCAAACGAATATTACTCAGTGCGGTACAAACCCTTATGTATTCAGGGATACGATCACTGGTGGCGTAGCACCTTTTACGTATGAAATAATTGAAACAAAACCAGGCATGCCTTCCTTATTAACAGGTATGCAGTCGTCTAACATATTTTCAGTTCCGCCTGGAACCAATCTGAACACAATAACAATTCAGGTCGTTGACGCATGCGGCAATTCAAATACCAAAGAGTTCCCTGTAGATCATTTGGGGAACTGTATGCCCTTACTGGTTGATAGTGTAGCCGACCTGCAGAATCGTCAAAACGGGCCCATTCGGATATTCCCGAATCCTTCCACCAAACAATTTACAATCGTCATTGCAAGTAAGAAGAAAACCGACTACCAGATAAATATGTATAATGCGGCAGGCATTAAAGTTTACGGAAAAACATTGATGAACATCGATTCAAAGCAGATACCTATAAACGGGAACATAAAGCCCGGTGCATACATTATCAATATCATTGATTTAAAGAACAACAGGCAGACTTATCACAAGCAAATAATTCTTTAAAGGTTTGGGAACAAAGAGTGATTGAGATATCATCAAAGGAAAAGCCTGTTGCCTGGTGATATTTTTCCAACGGAGAACACGAGAGGAGATAAAAAAATAGCCCCGAGAACAGGGCTATTACTAAGATGTACTCTTTTATAATAGTTATGCTGTAGCTGGAGACAAAGTAACGGTTGGTTCTTTTTTCGACTGGTGCAAAAGATTAATGTACTGGGGCAATTTCCGTAACGGCTTTATGATCGATACCATAAAAGCAAAAGGAACCTGGTTTATTCGCAGCGCCAGGTAATCTCTTCGGTTAGCCCTGATACGTTTTTTTAAGCTGCCATTGCTCATACCGCCTTTTCGCATTTTTACAATAAGCGCAGGTAGGTAATAAGAACTGATACGGTGCTTGTACAGGTAACGGGTCATAAACTCAAAATCTGAAGCAGAAAAATAATGTGGCTCATATCCACCTAGTTGGTCTACCACATCTTTTCGCACATAAAACGTAGGATGGGCAGGCATCCACCCGGTTTTGAATAGCGAACGACGGTAAGGCATGCCCCTCCAGAAACGGTGGATCTTATTGGTTTCCTCTGCATCTACGTACAATAGGTCGCCAAAGATGGAATCGGTTTGTGTCTCTTCAAAACAGGCAACTATTTTGGAAATAACATCTTTACCTGCCAGCATATCATCGCTGTTCAAAATACCAATTACATCGCCTGTGGCCATTTTCATGCCTTTGTTAATGGCATCATACATACCATTGTCCTTTTCAGATATCCATTTGGTAATACAGGAAGAGTTTTTCTCAATGATGGATAAGGTATCA
>DASVSM010000159.1:0-1786 GCA_036388115.1 Flavisolibacter sp. | reverse complement strand
AACCACCTTCCCAATTGGGGATAGTTGCCATGTTGCGCAGCCACTTCTTTTGACAATAAGTTTTTTCCAACCACTGTTCTGTCTTCCTGTCCGATGATGATCAATGTTGGCTGTGTGATGTTTTTAAACTCGTACACCACCGGTTGTTCGTAAATCATTTGATACGTTAGTGCACTGGCCCACGTGGCTTGCTTAAAATCAGGGATCTGAAGGGCCGCTAGTTGAGCGGCAACGTATTGTTCATACTCCGGTTTCCACTGCGGATAATAACTCTGCTGGTATTTTTTTAAAGATTCGTAGGTGGCTTTCAATTCATTTTGGTATTGAACATCCACTGATTGGTAAGGAACAAATGTTTTGTAATCTTCCAGCCCGATTGGATTTTCATACACCAGTTTTTGTACCGTTTGCGGATACATGAGGGCAAAACGTGTGGCAAGCATTCCGCCCATGGAATGAGCCACCACATGCACCTGCTGAATACCCAGCGTGTCGAGTAGTTTTTTTGTATTTGCTGCCAGCAGATGAAAGCTATAGTGGATATTCGGTTTGTCCGATTGTCCCCAGCCGACCTGGTCCGGTACAATAACGCGAAACCCTGCTTCATTCAAGAATGGGATAACATCCTTCCAGTAATAACCATTGAAATTTTTTCCGTGCAGTAATACAACGGTTTTTCCATTGGGCTTTAATGCCGGAACATCCATGTAGGCCATCTTTACCTGCTGCTGTTCAATTGCCAACGTTAGAAATTTGACCGGATGCGGATAAATAGTTGATTGGCTAAATACAATCGAGCAGGAGATAATACTGAAAATGAACAGGAAGAATTTTTTCATAACGATTGATTGGATACCTACCTTCTCAATTTTTACACCAATCAATCGTTGCAAACTGTTATTCAACGTCTGCTTCCCACAGGCCTTCTTCAATAACTTCCACTAAATTTTTATCGGGGTCATGAAAATAAAAAGACCGGAGATGTTCTTTCCATACATGCTCGTGGAGAATAGCAATACTGGCTTCTTTTACTTTTTGTAAGGCAGCGCCGTACTCGTTGCGTGGTACTTCAAAGGCAAAGTGCACACTTCCATCAGCGCCATGTGGAGGCAGTTCTTTTTCATTGCGTGTTTTGTCGGCAACAAAGCACAGCAGCACTGAATCACCAGCTTTGAAAAACACATGACGGCCTTCAACGAGAGAGATTAATGGCAGGCCAAGTTTGTACGAATAAAATTCCCTGGTAGCATGCAGATCAGTTACGTAGATGCAGGTTTCTTTAATGCGGGCTATGTTCATTGTTAAGGAGCTGCTTTTTCATTTTGTGATGACTGATACCCACCTCAAAAAACTGTTCCCCGTCAATGTGGTAACCGCATCGCTCGTAAAACCCCATGACCGTGTCTCTTGCATGCATCATCAAGGTGCTATAGCCTCGTTCTTTCGCAATGGTTTCGGCATAGCCAACAATGGAAGCGCCAACACCCTTGTTCTGTAGCGAATCATCCACGGCCATCTGTCGTAACTGCAACATGTTTTGATCAACATGAGTAAGAATACAACAACCGGTCAATTGTTCGCCATCAAATGCACCAATCAGGATATCCTCTTTTTCTTTCTCCGGATTAATATAGGAGCGGGGAATTCCTACCGGGTCCAGAAGTACTTTCATACGAAGGTCAATCATTGCCTTGTATTCGCTGGTGCCGGTGTAAATAATGCGTAGCTGCATGGGAGATAGTTACGCCGCAAATGTAAGCTTGTGTGCTAAAGAAACTCAGGCATG
>DASVSM010000158.1:0-8955 GCA_036388115.1 Flavisolibacter sp. | reverse complement strand
AGAGATTTCGTAGTGTGTACCGGGACAAAGATTGCTCACCGTATATTGAAAGGCAGTGTCTGTTTTGTATGCCGAATTAATCACCAGCATATAGCCACACGGATTGTTGGGCCCTCTGGGCTGTGTGGTATCGCAGGGCATGTTACCACGTGTTTGGTTGACGGCACCGGTATGGTCGCCAATAATGTCCCACACACCAAATACCCGGTAGGGTGCGCCGGGTTTGCCCCAGTTGTTGAGTGTTGTATACGTTTGACTGGTGTTATTGGCAATTGAATAATAGTAGTCCTGCGGGCCGCCCGCCATACTAAAGGGCATGTATGTGTAGCTTGTATACGGACTGGTGCCGCGGTTACGTGGTGAAGGTGGTGCACCGGAAAACCCAAACGTACCATTGCCCTCCACACCAATAGCGTTGGTTACTGAAACAGAGGTGGGACAAAGCCCCGGGCTTTGAAATACGATCAGGCTGTCATCCGGAAAAACAGCGTTGTGCATCACACCGGTTGCACCATCGCGGTAAGTAATGCCGCCGGTTTTGAAATTGATCTTCTTGTTATAAGGCGCATACACCACCACACGATAAGTAGCCATAACGATGCAGGTACTCCCGTAGAAAGATGGCTTCGATGAATTGTTCAAGCGGCCACGGGCCGAATTAGTAGCACCGGTTCCGAAGTTGATGCGGATAACAGTGTCCAGGCCATTTGTATATCGATGACCTGCGTCAGTATCAACAATATCTGTAAAAGGCTTGTACACTTTTCCTTCGTTGGTACGCAAGGCAATAGAGCCGGGAACAAGGCGCACACCTTTACCGTTGTACAATGTATCCCGGAATGAAAGGCTATCGGCAAAATTGTTTTTGATGACCAGTGTGGAACGAATCTCCAATGTATCCAGATGATCGACCGTACCTCCTATGTTCCCTTTTGACACATTGATATAACTGCGGCTGGTTTCGATATTCGAAGCGGCCGGGTCCCTGACGCAGAGCTGAAATCCGCCTGCACTGGTGGGTGCAGGGCCTGCAGCGCTGGTGGAAAGAACACGGATATAGTACGTGGCCCCAACGGTTAAGCCGGTGGCGCTTATTACTTGCGAGGCGCCTGATGTTACACTACAGCTTACATGGGTAAAAGAAGTACACGTGCCGGAAAGAAGTTGAATTTCGGGGTTTGTAAAGTTGGCCCCGATGCTGCTCATGGTAATGGTAGGGCTGGCCGTTTGTGCTACAAACCGGTACCAGACATCATAGCGTGGCACTCCGCACGTAGTGGGAAGGTCGCCACCATATGTAGAGGCAATAACAGTTCCGCTAGTATTGACACACGTAGTGTTGGATGTAATCAATGTTGCGCCGGTGCAGGTATTGCTTTGTGCCTGCATGGAGGCAGGCAGGCAAAAAACAAGCAACACAACGGGTGTATAAATAAAGAGGTGGTGGGTAGAGTTTCGTTTCATGCGGATACGGGTTTGACGAACGGCGAAAACAAATCTAGCGTGCCTGGGCAACGAATACAATAGTAAATATGCGCTATATAAAACCGGCGTTTTATCCCTCGGTAGTTCTACGCGGTAACGTGGCGTAGAGGCGCTATTACAGTGTCTTGTTCTCCCTTGCAGCCTTGCCTGAAATTACGTGCCGCAGAATACGGATACTTTAAAAATGGGCGTGCTTTCTGTTTTTGTTTTTTCAACTGCGGCCTGACATTCAAGGCATAAAGATCAGCGGTTCAACAATGATTCTTTTTTAACATCATAACGTACAAAATCACCCTCCAGTTTATGAAGGGATGGCAAGCTCCAGCCCGTACGTGCTATTTTGTGAGGTAAATTTTTCTTTGGCAGGGGGTTTTACTATTAGCGGTAGAACTCCTGCTACATTTGCAGCTATGTACACGCTGAAAAAGTCGCTGGGCCAGCATTTTTTAAAAGATGAAAATGTTTGCCGGCGTATTGTGGAGGAATTAAACAAATGCAGCTTTACCCGTTTGGTGGAGGTGGGTCCGGGTGGGGGTGCACTCACAAAATATTTGATCCAACAGCTACCTGCCATTCAGTTTAAAGCGATTGAACTGGATGAAGAAAAGGTAGTGTATCTGAAGAATACTTATCCTGCTCTGCAAGACAAGATCATCCATCAAAGCTTTCTCGACATTGACAAACCGTTTGATGAAGCCTTTACTGTTGTGGGCAACTTTCCTTATAATATTTCTACACAAATTCTTTTTAAGATATTGGAGTGGGAAGAGGATGTGCAATGTGTGGTAGGCATGTTTCAGAAAGAAGTAGCGCAACGGGTAGCTGCCAAAGAAGGAAACAAGGTCTATGGAGTGACCTCTGTTTTACTGCAAGCGTTTTATGATGTGACCTATTTGTTTGATGTAAGCGAGAACAGTTTTAATCCACCACCTAAAGTTAAAAGTGGTGTTATCCGGCTACTGCCACGAAAGGAGAAACTGGCAATCAAAAACCGCAAAGCTTTTTTTAACCTGGTAAAAACGGCCTTTAACCAACGCCGTAAAACATTGCGTAATGCCTGCAAAGGTTTGTTTACACCGGAGGCATTGGAACAGGAAATATTTAATAAACGTGCCGAGCAGCTAAGCATACAGGATTTTGCTCTATTAAGCTTTCAAATGAAATGAAGAAGGTAATTATTACAGCTTCTGTGCATGCACACCTGATTGAGCAATTACAAACGCATGGCTTTGAGGTTCAGTATCGCCCCACCATTACGTACGAAGAGCTGGTTCCGCTTATTGGTGATGCTTACGGTTTGGTGGTAACTACCAGGATCAGGATTGACAAAGCAATTTTAGATGCGGCTAATGAACTCAAATGGATTGGCCGTTTAGGCAGCGGCATGGAACTGATTGATGATAGTTATGCTGTGCAAAAAGGCCTTCAGTTGATCAGTACGCCGGAAGGCAACCGCAATGCAGTAGCAGAGCATACGCTTGGTTTGATCCTGAATTTACTCAACAATATTTCGCGGTCGTTTAGCGAAGTAAAACAGGGCATCTGGCTGCGTGCCGAGAACCGCGGAATTGAATTGAGCGGTAAAACAATTGGCATTATCGGGTATGGAAACACCGGTTCGCAGTTTGCAAAACTGCTGGCACCATTTGGTGTAAAGGTGCTTGCTTATGATAAGTACAAGCAGGGCTTTGGCAACGATTACATTCAGGAAGCTTCGCTGGAAGAAATAGCGGAACAGGCCCATGTCATTAGCCTTCATATTCCGTTAACGGCCGAAACGCGTCACTTTGCGAACGATACCTTTTTCAACAGTTTGAAGCAGCAGCCGTTTTTTATCACCACTTGCCGTGGGCAGGCAACCGATACAGGCGCCGTGATCAATGCGTTGCAAAACAAAAAAATTGCAGGCGCCGCCATGGATGTATTGGAAAATGAAAAGCTACCATCGTATTCCAACAAAGAAAAAGAGCAATTGTCCTTTCTTACCTCTCAACCCAATGTCATCATCACACCACATATTGCAGGGTATAGCCAGGAGGCTTATTTCCGGATGGCCGAAGTGCTTCTTCAAAAATTGAATTTGGCGGAGCAATAATTTTTTCTTCTATATTTGTAAAAGTGGCAACGCTCCGTAAAAAGGGCGTTGCTATTTTTTTCATCTCTATCTAAACCTATTTGTATGAGTGGTATTAACTACGTGACCAAGGTAACGTTAGAAGCAATGAGGGCCGAACTGCAGCACATGAAAGGAGTTGAACGTCCTGCTGCGTCGAGGGCCATTGCCGAGGCAAGAGAAAAAGGTGACCTCCGGGAGAATGCAGAATATGATGCAGCCAAAGAGGCACAAGGTCACTTAGAAGCAAAGATTGCAGCACTGGAAGGACAGATTGCTACAGCAAGGATTATTGAAAAGTCGGATGTGGATACCAGCAAGGTTTCGATTTTAACCACGGTGAAGCTGACCAATCTCGGCACCAAAAAACAAGTGACCTACCAGATCGTTAGTGAGAATGAAGCCGACCTGAAAGCAGGAAAGATATCTGTCACCTCTCCCATTGGCAAAGGTTTGCTGGGCAAGACGGTGGGCGAAGTAGCGGAAGTAACGGTACCTGCGGGCTTATTAAAATTCAAAGTAGAAGATATCAGTATCTGAGCAGCCGGTTAGCTGATGCGTGAATTAGCTAATGAAAAAGTATCCGGTTCAATTCAGCAAGAAACCTCATTCGCTAATTAGCTAATCATTAAATCAGCTAATCAATCATGACGCTGTTTTCTAAAATCATTAAAGGCGAAATTCCAGGTTATAAAATAGCAGAGAATGAAAGGTTCTTTGCCTTTCTTGATGTTTTCCCGCTTCGCGAAGGCCATGTGCTGGTCATTCCAAAAACAGAAGTGGATAATCTTTTTGATTTGGATGACAGTTATCTCTCCGAAATGCTGGTGTTTGCGAAGCCGATAGCCAAAGCAATTGAAAAGGCGTTTCACTGCAATCGTTGCGGCATTTCAGTGATCGGGTTAGAGGTTCCGCATGCACACGTGCATCTTATTCCTATCAATTCTTCCAACGATCTCAACTTTACGCAGCCCAAACCCAAAGCGTCCGACGAAGATTTGAAAGCAGCGCAGCAAAAAATCCTTCGTTTCCTGAGTTAAACCCTACACTGGGGTGTGAATTTTGATACTAACAAAAGAAGCAAAACATCTTATTCAGCAGAATCCTTACGTGCAAAACACATCTTAACCATTTTTCTTAAAAAAACATTATGAAACACATTAAACGCCTAATCTTTTTATTCGCTTTCGCTTTTGCAGTTACCACGGGTAATGCCCAAATAAAAAGTGCCGACTCGATAATCAATAAACTTTTCACCAGCCTCAGAAATAAAGATGAAAAAGCATTTATCACCCTCTATCCAAACGGACAGCAAATGGCCAGCCTGATGCGGGGCATGATGGAAACTATGTTCAAGTCGGAAGAAATGCAGAAGATGATGGCAATGGATGAAAAATCGAAGAACATGAATATCGATAGCCTGATCAATGCACAAATCAGCCAGGTAACCAAGCCGGAAGCGCAGGCAGAAATGCAAAAGAGCTTTGGAAAATCTTTTCAGGACATCATTGAAAAAGGCGAAAAAAAAGGCGTGAACTGGAGCGGAGCACAACTGGTATCATATACACTTGATTCCAGCGCCCAGGCCGGCGATGACCAGGAAGCAAAGATGTTTGCCGGCGCAGGTATTAAGAACCTGAAAGGTGTTATTGACTTTAAAGCCAGCGGCACCGATTACCAAATGAACTTTGATAAAGTGCTTTACATTCCATCGGAAGGTGGCTGGTTTGGTGGTGAGTTCAAGCAGGTGATCAAGAAAGGAGAAAGCTTTGCCTTAGAACAATCAGCAGATGCCGCAGCAACAGACTCAGCCACTACTGCACCGGAGTCAAAAATGAAAACAAAAGCAAAAACGAACGGAAGCAAAATAAAGACGAAAACGAAAACACCAATAACAAAAGCAAAGACAAAAACTAAAGCTTAATGCGGTGCCGGTTGGCATTAACAAACTGCTCCCAACTTTGTTTGGGAGCTTTTTTTGTGCGCAGTGTCGGTGTTCCTTGTTCAGGAATCACCAGTTTGCTGCCAAAGTGATGACAAACGGCAACGGCTAACGCGTCTGTAGCATCAAAATACTGGGGCTTCTCGGGTAAGCCGGTGATACGCTGCAGCATCTGCCATACCTGTTCTTTGTCTGCATTACCATTGCCGGTAATAGACTGCTTTATTTTTTTGGGAGAGTACTCTGTAATCGGAATTCCTTTTTCCATGGCAGCAGCAATGGCCACCCCCTGGGCCCTTCCAAGCTTCAGCATACTCTGGATGTTCTTACCAAAGAATGGTGCTTCAATAGCAAATTGGTGAGGCTTAAAATTATCCATCAACTGCGTTACCTTCTGGTGGATCTTTTGAAGACGATAATAATTATCCTTGCTGCTTGCCAGTTTGAGCACATCCATTTCGCGGATGGTAATGGCATCGCCATAAACTTCTATCACGCTGTATCCCATGATGATGGTACCCGGATCGATGCCTAATATGATAGTTGGCTTTTGCAAGGAGTGATTATTTTTACCGCGATGCTTCCGAACAAAACTATCAAAATTTTTCTCAATTACTTTTTGGGCCCCCTGTTATTCGTCGGATTGTCTTTTTCCATCTACCAGCAAATCCGCAACCAGCCTCATTTAGCGCAGTCATGGAAAGAAATTAAAGAGGGATTTGTTTCTACAAGGGTGGTTTACCTTGTTTTTGCAGTTTTGTTAATCTTTGTCAACTGGGGCATTGAAACATGGAAATGGAAGTTGCTGGTATCTTCCATCATGCCGATAAAATTCTTCAAAGCGTACAAAGCGGTCCTCTCCGGAGTGTCGTTTTCGGTATCGTTACCCAACCGCATTGGCGAGTATATTGGCCGCATGATGTATCAGCCCGAAGGCGGAAGGCTGAAGATTATTTCCCTGGCCATTGTTGGCAGCATAGCGCAGTTACTGGTAACGATCCTTTGCGGCATCATTGGTGTTATTTTGCTGAAAAAGGAATTGCTGCAAGCTTATCCTCAATTTGTGATTTGGTTCCAGTTTGTTTTGTATGGGTTGCTGTTCGTCTTTTTTCTAACTCTCCTCTTTTATTTTAAAGTAGGCAGCCTGGTTTTTCTTTTTAACCGGTGGCTTAGCAGCCATCGTTATCTATACCTCGTAGAAGCATTGAAAAATTTTAACGTCTCTTTCTTAGCAAAAATCTTTTTCTTGTCGTCTATACGCTACTGTGTGTTTTTGCTGCAATACATCCTTTTGTTCCATTTTTTCCATGTGGATGTTTCAGCATTGACCATTGTACCGGTTATGAGTGTGGTTTTTTTAGCCTTGGCTATTATTCCATCCATCGCTTTGCTTGAAGTAGGCTTAAGGGGTGAAGTCAGCCTGCGTTTGATGGGATTGTTCAGTATGAATAGTTTGGGAATTGGATTAACTTCCGTCACTGTTTGGTTCATTAACCTGATCATTCCTGCCGTTATTGGAACCCTGTTTCTCTTAAATGTAAAACTGCTTTCGAAAAATGAAGACTAAAGTTGCTTTCCTATTCTTACTAACGGCGCTGGGCTTCAGCATGGTGCCGAAAACACCTGTACCGCCGCTGGAAATTTGCGGCGCTAAAAATATGACCACGCAAAACGGCGAAACGGTCATCTATGATGTGTACTATACCGTGGCTGGTATTTACGTAAAGGCAGGCGAAGCCACTTTTACCAATACCGTACAAAAGCTAAATGGCAAACCTGTTTTTCATATTGTTGCCGACGGCAAGACTAACGAGAAGTACGACTGGATTTACAAAGTCCGCGACCGTTACGAAAGCTTTATCGACACGGCCACGATGGAGCCTTTAAAATTTGTGCGCAGCGTTACTGAAGGAAATCACAAGCATTACGAGAACATCACCTTCAACCAATCAGCAAAAACAGCAGTAACCGATAAAGGTGTTTACAAGATGCCGGATTGCATCCAGGATGTGATCAGTGCCGTGTACAGTGCCCGCAACATCAACTTCGACAACTATAAAAAGGACGACAAGATACCGTTCAAAATGTTTTTAGATAACGAGATCTACGACATGTACATCCGTTATCTTGGAAAGGAAGATGTGAAAACCAAATTTGGAAAATTCAGAGCCATCAAGTTCCGTCCTTTAGTGGTGAAAGGAAATATTTTTGAAGGCGGTGAAAAAATGACGGTGTGGGTAAGCGACGATCCCAATCATATTCCTCTTCGTGTAGAAAGCCCGATTATTGTGGGCAGTGTAAAAATGGACATGATGGGTTATGGCGGACTAAAATACCCTTTGTCAAGTCTGAAGAAGTAAGTTCGATGAGTGCTGAGTAATCAGTAATGAGTTCGTGCTGTATGCAGCGGTTTTATTGAACTCAAGCCTCTTTATAACTGACGCAGGCCTTATAAAATATCCAATCATATCGGATGAATGATGGCAGTACAGGAACTTTTACACCATCGGGTTCCACTCATTCCTGATTACGCATCACTCATTATAATCATTTCAGGAATGCAGAAAGTTCGATGACCACTTTTGTTCCGGTAGCAGTCCCGCTTTCATCATACTTATCAATGATCTCCAGCCTTGCATGCTGTCCCTGCTTTTGCAAAAGGTCAATGCGGTCTTTACTGATGGTCATCCCCCTGGAAACATGCCGCTTGGTTTTACTTTGCTGTTCTTTCAGCACCAGAGCTTTTTTGCGGCCAATACCGTTATCATCTATCACACATTCAAAAATGTTATCCGTCTTTTTCGTAAAACCAATGCACAGTTTGCGGTCGCCTTCTTTGTGCATCAATCCATGCCAAAGAGCATTCTCTACATAAGGTTGCAACAGCATGGAAGGAATCAGTATTTCATCAGCTTCCAGTTCTTCATCTGTATAAATGGTGTAAGTGAAAGATTTTTCAAACCGCATGTGCTCCAGCGTAAGGTATAGGTCCAGCACTTCAATTTCTTCCGCTAACGTCACCATCACTTTACCGGAGTTGTTTAATACGGAACGGAACAATTTTGCAAACTTGTTTAAGTATAAACTGGCCTCTCCATACTTCTGTGTAACGATGCATTCCTGAATGCTGTTCAAACAGTTGAATACGAAATGCGGGTTCATCTGAGCCCGTAATGCCATTAACTGGCTTTCGGCCAAAAGCTTTTTTATCTCCAGCAACTGTATCTGGCTTTGTTTGGCTGCTTCTTCAGCCTTGGCTTCTGCAATCTTACTGGCGCTGATGGCGGCAATGGTAGAAAGAACTTTCACATGTTCTTCTTTGAAGAAATTTTTCCGGGAATGTTCCGAATCGATAACACCGATTGTTTTGCCTTCATGAATAATAGGTACCGCCATTTCGGAACACCGCTTTTGG
>DASVSM010000157.1:0-4702 GCA_036388115.1 Flavisolibacter sp. | reverse complement strand
GGCGTTCCTCTTCAAAAATGTCCAGCTTCTGGCGGCTTTTGATGGCATCGCGGATCAACCCTTCACTGCTGATGAATTCGGTGTACATCAGGTCGGCGCCGTTGACTTTACACACGGAACGGAACGGCGGATCGCTTACATCTTCCATTGGTGCCAGCAGCAGCGGAAAATCGGGGAGTACTATGTTGTCAATCTTTACCAATGGAATAATGTTTTATACAGGCTTATCTTGCGGCTTCCGGCGGCAGTTATGCCTGTAAACCTGGAAGGTCTTCGCAAGGTCTGCCTGAAGCAGAGTTCTAAAAAGACCTTCCAGGTTTTCCCTGAAAAGCCGCCGCAAATGTAGAAAAGACTTATGCAAACATATCTTAAAACAAAACCGGCCTGGATGCAGATGCTGCTGTTCCTGGGGATCGCATTCGGACTGTTCCTGATTGCGACCTCCATCGGTGTTGCTGTTCTTTCCAAAATGACCGGGATAGAACTTGCGCAACTGCAGAATTCCGGAAACTGGGACCTTACCAATCCAAAAATGGTCACCTTTATGCGGGGAATGATCCTGCTGCAGTTCCTCTTTCTTTTTACCATACCGGCCTTGCTTTTTTCTTATTTCTCCGATCCGCAGCCAATGCGTTACCTCGGGCTGAAAGCCCCAAGCAGCAGCCTTTATTGGGTATTCGGCATCCTGCTGATCATCGTGGCTTACCCATTTGTAGAATATCTTGGTTATATGAATCAAAAAATTCCCGTTGGCGCCGATGCGGAAACATGGATGAAGGGGATGGAAGAAGAAGCGGCCAGGCAGATCAAATTCATGCTGAAGGACCGCACACCGATGGAACTGGCAAAGAACCTGGTGTTTATTGCGTTGTTTGCCGGTGTTGGGGAAGAGCTGTTTTTCCGGGGCATCCTGCAGCGGCTGTTCATTCGCATGGCACGCAACCCATGGATAGGCATTATCCTGACGGCCACTATTTTTTCAGGCATCCATTTCCAGTTTTACGGCTTTTTCCCACGATTATTTTTGGGCGTTTTGCTGGGAGCCATTTACTGGTACAGCGGCAGTTTGTGGGTGTCGATACTGGCGCATTTTCTTTACGATGCGGCCGTGATTACTTTGGTGTACTTCAATCCGCAGATGCTGGAAAATACACAGGAGACCCTGATCAAAGGGCAGGATATAGTGCTGCTGATTGGTGCCATGGTCAGCCTGGCCATCACCTTTGTTATCCTTAACCAGATGCAGAAACGATCGGTTACCAGTTACGAAGCGGTTTACGACGATGATTTCCCCAAACAAAAAGACGACTTTAGTTTTTAGCCATGGCATTCAACGTTCAAACCTTTAAGACAAGAGCACTCACCGCCGTCATTTTTGTGGCGGTGATGATGGTAGGACTGCTCTGGAATACCTGGGCTTTTTTTGTTCTTTTTTCCATTGTACATTTTGGTGCGTGGACAGAATACCAAAAGCTAATTGAAGCCATTAACCCTGATTACAAAAGCATCAGTCCCTTTCATCGTTATGGTGTGATGGTTGGTGGTTGGTGCCTGCTCCTTTTCTTCACCAACCAGGAACTTGCGATTGGCGATATTCGGTTAACCGAAGCCGGCTTGTGGCTTGGCCTTGCTTCCATGATCATCATTCCGCTGGTGATCATTCTTGAATCGAAATCCGTCCTCATTAAAAATTTAGGCTACTCCCTGTTTGGACTGCTTTACATCTCCTTATCACTTGGCCTGCTCATCGGCATCCGCACCCTGTACGGTGTGCCTACCGAAGGCAAAGGCGACCTGGGAAAATACATTGCCCTCACCCTTATTTTTTCCATCTGGATCAACGATACGATGGCCTATATCGTGGGTTCCTTTATTGGCAAAACGCCGTTCTCTAAAATATCTCCAAAGAAAACATGGGAAGGCACGGGCGGCGGTGCTATTCTTTGCGTGATTGCTATGGCATTCATTGGAAAAGCATTAGGCTTAAGTTACGTGGATGCCGCCTGCATTGCGGGCATTGCGGCTGTTACCGGCACCATTGGCGACCTGTTTGAAAGCAAGCTGAAACGTATGGCAGGTGTAAAAGACAGTGGAAGCTTTATGCCGGGACATGGTGGATTTTTGGACCGGTTCGATTCCTTGCTGTTTGCTGCGGTGGCCGTGTGGATTTACGTGGTGCTGGCGATGCGGTAAGGGTTTCTCGCAGGGTAGCAAGCCATCATAAAAAAGTAAATCCGTAAGCCCACCCCAATTTCCTAAACCAAAGTGTCACGTTAGGTCGCCCCTCCCTGGAGCAGGGTTGTTGCATTCTACATAATGATTTGTTTTAGGCCTTTGATGTTGTGTGCAACCAGGCGGATGGTTTTTGCTATACTGGTGCTGTTTTTACAGGTCGTTCGTAACAGATTGAGTGCAATATTTTTCAGGGTTGAGAGATTCTGCGTGCAAAGCCACTGCGAATCTTGCTCCCGTCTTCTTTCATGGTCACATCCTTTACATAGGGCAAGGCGTTTTCAATCATCCAGTGCAGGCGAATGCCCTCTGCATACAGAAAAGCATTGGTTTTTAATAAGCTGATATAGTACTGCCATTCTCTTCTTGTTTTACCCTTGCTTACTACAAGGCGCACCACTGCCACTACCTGAAACAAACCCGCCCAGAAGCCTCTTACCGGCTCCACACCGGAACTTACTTTTACGGTTCTAAGCTCCGTGCGGCCTCTGTTTACTTCGATTTGCGTATAAGCGCTATCAATGTTTTGCGTCTTGCTCATGATGTCTTTAATGTCCCGAAGCAAAAACTGCCGGTTGCCTTTTACGCCAATTACATAATCGGAACCGCTTTGCTTAATAAGAGCGACCATTTTTTTTGGCAGTGCAGCGCATCCAGTGTAAAGACGACATCGTGAAGATGCAAGGCTTCAAGGAGGGTTTCCACCAAAGGAATCTCACTTTGCTTTGTATTGCGCAACTCTGCATTGGCAAGCACCATGCTTTGTTTGGAACAGTACACGCTTACCAAAGAGACAAAGTCTTGCTTTTGGCCTTCACGCTGCCGAACCGAGGTGCCCGAAATGGCTTTTCCGTCCACACTGATCCACTCGCCCTTTTCTATGGCTACAAATTGGAGCGCCCAAGCCCTGGACTGCTGACTTACCTCAGAAAAATCCATGTTCATCACCACTCTTCTCACCGTATCAAAGCTGGGTAATCTTTCTTTGTGCGGCTTCAGATACTTCAGCAAAGCCTGGCGGTTGCGCCGGATAAAGTCTTCCGTAGCACGGGTAGCCAAAACAGCCGCTCATTGTGCTCATTAACACCAGTACCGAAATCAGCGTCTGACCGTGGGGCTGACCCGCACCCGTCTTGAGTCCGGTATCTTCTCAAAGAACGCAACGATACTCTTTGCCATATCAACCTTTTGCTAATCCCGCAGCAATAACAATTCCGTAGAATGCAATAACCCCACTCCAAGGAGGGGATGTGATCTTAGACTGTAGATGATTGCCTTAATACGGCCATCCCTGGAAGGACGAGTCTGGGAAATGGTTTTGCTGTAAAATTTTGGGGCGGGTTTACGCAAAGAGTAAAAGAAACAATAACCGTGTTCAAGTAAGCTAAGCTCAATAGCATTACAAAGCGTACACGCTGTGCGACGCAACAGACGCCAAATAGATATTCTGACCTCTGGTTCATAAAAAAATAAAAGGCAGCCTTTAGCTGCCTTTTATACCATATGTCTTTTCTGCTTTATGAAGACATAGAGTGAACGGATTAACATTGTTCTGCCTTATGAAAAAAATTAGGGTAAGCTACAAAATTCACCACGCCTAACATGCACCAAAATCACTGCTTACCCTAAAAGAACTTTTGTTTTGCGAACGATAATAGTAATTGTAAAACCATGCCATAAATGAAGCTGTGGTGCGGGTAGAAGCAGAAGTCTTTCAAAAAAAAACTCTGTTGTGTTCAACAAAACATCTCTGGCATTTTTTTCTCTGTTATAATCATTCTTGTTTCAGTATATAAAATGATTTTTATGGAAAATAATCAACACGGCAATAGAGAAAGAAATACCTCAAACAGCGAAACAGAAGCGCCGGCAAGCAATGAGCAGCCCGGTCAGCAGCTACCTGAAAGGAACCGCGATAAACTGGATGACCCAACAATAGCCGGTAATGAAGAACACAGCGAGAGCAGCATGCCGGAAGAGGAGAACGAAACCCTGGGCACACCCTAGCGATTCTATGACCTTTTGCAAATAAAAATAGCAGCCTTCACGAGGCTGCTATTTTATATTCTTTCCAATTTTAAAATCCTCTTCGTCCAAACATATTTCCAAACAATCCACCGCCGCCACCGAAGCTGCGGCCGCCACCCAGCATTCCAATCAACGAGCCTAGGCCACCACCCATTCCAAATCCCCCAAGGCCTCCGCCGAAGCCGCCGCCACCAAACATGCCACCGCCCCTTCTTCCACCAAATCCACGACTCATCATGCTCCCAATTAAAATAGGTGCTGCCACACTTAGCAATCCTTTGAATAAGCCGCTTGTATTAATGCCTGCGCTTTGCATTTTATCGCCTAAGCCGCCAAACCCAAAAGCGTTTTGCTGGCCTCCTCCGCTTACTGGCTGTTGCTGCTGCTGCTGAATTGTTTCCGGCTCCTGCACGGCCTTGTTGGCAAACTGGTCCAGTAAGTT
>DASVSM010000156.1:0-4692 GCA_036388115.1 Flavisolibacter sp. | reverse complement strand
AACAATATTGTCTTTGCCATAGAGATGATAAAAATCATGGCTTGAGTCAATGTGCTTTAAGCCAACTGATGCTTTGCCGTTTTCATACGTCGCCACAAATTTCAATTTCTTGCCGTCTTTTTCCGCGGCCTTGTACAGGCTTTTGAAATGTTCTTCCTGGTTCAGCATCTCTTTATAAAAGTCTTCCACGCTCCCTTCCATACAGGAGGCGGGCATAAACGATTTGTTGGTGATATCACCCATCTCCATTTCTGCCCCCGATTCTCTTACGAGGATCATGATCTTGCGCATAACGTCGGTACCGCTTAAATCAAGACGCGGATCAGGCTCGGTGTATCCTTCGGCCTGCGCCTGCCGTACCACTTCACTAAATGGTTTCTCGCCGTTATAATTATTGAAAACATAATTCAGCGTGCCGCTTAAAACGGCTTCAATTTTAGCCACCGAATCACCGCTTCGCACAAGGTCGTTCAGCGCTCCGATGATGGGCAAGCTGGCGCCGACATTCGTTTCAAAAAGAAAGGAAGCATTGAACTCATGGGCCAGGTCTTTCAGATGTTTATAATGTTCAAAGGGGCTTGAGGCTGCAATTTTATTACAGGCTACCACTGAAATACTTTTTCTGAAGATCGATGCATACACATCGGCCACTGCTTCGTTTGCAGTAATGTCAACAAATACGGAATTGCGCAGGTTCTTGTCAATCATGCGTTGAACAAAGCCTCCAAGGTTCATTTGTTCTCCTTTATCCAAACCTGCTTTCCAATCGGTTGCCTGGATACCTTCGTCACTAAAAAACATTTTGCGGCTGTTGGCAAGTCCGGCAATACGAATTTGCAGGTTGAGCTTCTTTAGCAGGTAGGCCTGTTGCTGCGCCAATTGTCCAAGTAATTTTCCACCAACATTGCCTGTGCCAACAATAAAAAGATTGATCTGCTTATACGTGGTTTCAAAAAATTCTTCATGCAGAACATTGAGTGCTTTACGGATATCATCTTTCATAATCACAGCTGAAATATTCCGCTCCGATGAACCTTGCGCAATGGCCCTGATGTTCACGCCGTTTCTTCCCAAAACACCAAACATGCGTCCGCTGATTCCCTGGTGGCTTTTCATATTGTCACCAACTAACGCAATAATCGCCAGGTCCTGTTCAATCACGATCGGGTTGATCTGTGCTCTTTCAATTTCGAAGGCAAAGGTCTTATCAATTACATCCTTTGCTTTTCCTGCCGATTTTTCTTCGATGCCCACACAAATGGAATGTTCGGAGGAAGCTTGTGTAATTAAAATAACATTAATGTGATGTATTGCCAGGGCTTCAAACAGGCGTTTTGAAAACCCCGGTATGCCAACCATGCCGCTTCCTTCAAGGCTTAATAACGAGATAGCGCCAATGCTGGAAATGCCGCGAATGCTGCTGCCATTTTGGGTTGTTGCCGCTTCGATGATCGTTCCCTCGTCTTGAGGAGCAAACGTATTTTTAATCCACACCGGAATGGCTTGGTTCATCAGCGGTTGAAGGGTAGGAGGATAGATGACTTTCGCACCAAAATGTGAAAGCTCCATGGCTTCGTTGTAAGAAATTGCTTTGATGTTTTTTGCATTGTTTACAAGTCGCGGGTCTGCCGTCATCATGCCTGAAACATCGGTCCATATTTCAACGGCTGATGCATTTGTACAGGAACCGAGTATCGCTGCCGTATAGTCAGAACCGCCTCTTCCCAATGTTGTTGTAGCCCCTTTCTCATCAGAAGCAATAAAGCCGGGAACAACAAAAACAGTGTTTTCGGCTCCTGCAATTTCCTGCTGAAGTATTTTTTTTGTACTGGAAAAATCAACCGTCGCTTTTGTGAAGTGCGAATCTGTTTTAATTATTTTCCGTGCATCGAGCCATGCAGCATCCAATCCGTCACTGCTAAAAAAGCCGGCAATGATTTTTGATGAAATCAGTTCGCCATAACTTACCAGCCGGTCCTTTGTTCTGTCCGACAACTCATTTAGAAGACGAATGCCGTTGCACAGGTCTTCTATCTCGTGAAACTGCTGTACTACCCAGCTCAGTAAGCTGCTTTGTGCCGTGAACGGTAATAGGTCCTTCACCGCCTGGAGGTGTTGAGCTGTCAATTGCTCAATAGTTGTTTTATATTGATTGTCGTTTTCTACTGCTTGCTGACCGCACTGCAAAAGTTGGTCGGTTACACCACTGAATGCCGATACAACTACAATAAGCCCTTTGTCGGAAAGCTTTTGGGCAATAATCTGTTTTACCTTTTTAATGTTTTCAGCGTTTGCTACAGAGGTGCCGCCAAATTTTAAAACCTGCATTGGTTTTGATTTAGAATAAATGAAGAAATGTAAATGTCCTTTCCGGGAAGTTCAGCTTTTAAAGCCCAATGGATAATATGAAGTTGTACAATCCGCAGTGCGGATTGTTGTAATCGTTGTTGTAATAGCCAATGTGGCTGACGAAGAAACGATGATATGGCTGAAATGATTTGACACCTTAATGCGATAGGGTTGTAAGATAAGAAAATATTTCATCCACCAGATAAATAGACAACATTAATTACGCATTACCTGTCTGCGTTGGTTAAATTTGTTGCTATGCAGTTCCTCACATCCAAGCGACTGGAAAATTTCAAAATGGCTGTTGGTATCAAGTTTCAATTATACAACAGCCTCTTTACGTCACTTCCTTTTCACCGCATCGAAAAAACCGGCATTTTATTATCGCTTTTCTTAACCCATTGCGAAGAAGGTTTTAAAAAAAGATCGAGCCCGGTACAGATCGTTGAGCAGTTTTTTGAGAAGTACACTTTTTTGAAAGACGAGCAGGAGCGGATGGATCTTCTCTTCCGCTTTGTGCAATATGCCGAACGTCAGGTGGTGTTGTTTGATGCAGTAGAAGACGCTGCCTTTGAAGAAGTAAATGACCTGAGTGGCGCCGGCACGCTGAAGCAACTGGAAACAAAAGTGAAGCAGGAAGGAAGGGAACAGGCATTGCTCGATAAGCTGAATTCGTTTGCCGTGACGCTGGTATTAACTGCGCATCCCACACAGTTTTACCCCGGTGCTGTTCTGGGCATCATCAATGATCTTTCGGGTGCGCTTGCAGGCAACGATGCAGTGTTAATCAATTCGTATTTGCAGCAATTAGGAAAAACGCCTTTGTTTAAAAAACAAAAGCCTACGCCGTACGACGAAGCCATCAGCCTGATATGGTACCTGGAGAATATTTTTTACCATGCCATTGGCAATACGGTTCTGGAATTGAAAACGGAGTTCCCGGAGATAGACCTCGATAAAAACCCTGTTATTCAAATGGGCTTTTGGCCCGGAGGTGATAGAGACGGTAATCCGAATGTAACGGCGGACATCACGCAAAAAGTGGCGGAAGCTTTACATGCCAGCATCGTGCGTTGTTATTATTTTGAAGTGCGTCGCCTGAAACGTCGGTTGACATTTAAAGGCGTTGATGGTATTTTAGCCGACCTCGAAACAAAGCTTTATCAACACACGTTCTCTGAAACAGCATCGGTAACAGCGCTCACCAAAAACGAAATTTTGCAGCCGCTGCTGGAGGTTCGCAAAATTCTTATTTACGAGCACAATGCCTTGTTTCTTCCCTTGCTGGAAAGCCTGATTTATAAAATACATGTTTTTGGTGTTCATTTCGCATCGCTGGACATCAGGCAGGAAAGCAGCATTCACAAAAATGTGCTGGATGCAATAAGCGAAGCAGAACCGCGGATGGCCGGCTACGAATCGTTACCCGAAGAAGAGAAAATTGGCCGGCTTTCCAGGATTGATTTCAGTGTCGATCCTGGCCGGTTTGAAGGATTAATAAAAGACACGTTGTTGTCGGTTGACTGTGTGCGGCAAATTCAAAAATTAAGTGGCGAGAAAGGTTGCCATCGTTATATCATAAGTCAATGCGGAAGTGCCCTGAACGTGTTGGAAGTCTATGCACTTTTTCTTTTGAGGGGCTGGAAAAAAGAAGAGGTGAACATTGATATCGTTCCGCTTTTTGAGACCGTAGAAGATTTAAAAAATGCGGAGCAGGTGATGAAGGCGCTGTATGAAAACGAAATGTATGCAGCTCATTTAAAACATCGTGGCAGCAAGCAGGTGGTGATGGTGGGCTTTTCCGACGGAACCAAAGACGGCGGTTACCTGATGGCCAACTGGAGCATCTTTAAAGCGAAGGAAGAACTGACAAACATTTCCCGACAGTACAACATCAACATAGTTTTTTTTGACGGCAGGGGCGGACCTCCGGCCCGTGGCGGCGGTAAAACACACAGGTTTTATGCCTCCATGGGAAAGAATATTTCAACCGATGAAATACAGCTTACCATACAGGGTCAGACCGTGAGTTCTAATTTCGGAAACATCAGTTCTGCCCAATATAACATTGAGCAATTGCTGAATGCCGGTATCACCAACGAACTTTTTGCAGAGAATATAAAGACACTGAATCCGATGCAACAGGAGGCCGTGCAGCAACTGGCAGAAAGCAGTTATGAAGCTTATAAAAGTTTAAAAGAACATCCTGATTTTATGGATTATCTCACCGAGGTAAGTCCGTTAAAATATTACAGTGAAACAAACATCAGCAGCCGGCCTGCCAAACGGGGCGCATCACGACGGTTGTCGTTATCCGATTTAAGGGCCATCCCGTTTGTGGGT
>DASVSM010000155.1:0-2501 GCA_036388115.1 Flavisolibacter sp. | reverse complement strand
ACTGGCAACTAGCAGATAATCTTTGGAGCATTCATAACGTTGCCTATATTATTTTATGCATTTTCATTGCTAAAGCTTTTTATGTATCATCTCGCAATTGAACCGATATACCTGCTTTTGTTTGGAATGTGCGGGATGATTATCCTTTTTGCAGCTTTTATTTATGCATTTACAACAAATCAACGCAAACAGCTGCAACATCAAAAAGATATAACTCTCCTCCGCGAATCCCAACAAAACCAACTCATCGAAGCCGCTGTCCGCAGTGAAGAAATAGAACGTCACCGGATTGCCGAAACCCTGCACGATGAAGTCGGTGCCATCCTTTCATCCACCAAACTTCATTTGCAAGGTATCAAGCCTTCCAGCCTTACCGAAAAAGATCTGCGGCTTTACGAACGTAGCAAAGAACTCCTTGATGAAGGCATACAAAAGGTCAGGGGCATCTCACATAATCTCCATTCAAATATTCTGAAAGAGTTTGGCTTAAACGAAGCCATTCGCCACTTTGTAAAAAAGGTGGTACAAAGCGATATGATGAAAGCGACAACTGAACTGGATGATCAGTATGTAACCCAAAATCCGGAGAACGATATTAGTATATACCGCATGGTGCAGGAGATTATCAATAATGTTTTGAAACATGCGCAGGCTTCAAGGATCCATATTTCCTCTGTTTATTCTGCCGGACTGCTTACACTCACCGTCTTTCATGATGGCAACGGCCTCAGTCAAAATCAATTTGAAAAACTGCGCTATAATAAAGATGGCCTTGGCTTAAAGAATATCCAGAACCGCGTAATTTTATTGAGGGGCAACATCAACTTTGAAGCCGGTGCAGACAACAACCAGATTACAATCTCCATACCACTGCAAACTTCTGTTATATGAGCAAAATAAAGATTGCCATTGCTGATGATTATAAGATCTACCGGGATGGATTAAAAGTAGGACTGGCGTCGGATGAAAATTTAGAGGTGGTATTGGAAGCCGATAATGGGGAGGACTTGCTGAAGGCACTGCCGGAAACTAAGCCCGACGTCATTATCATGGACCTGAAGATGCCCATCATGGATGGCATGGAAGCCACCAAAGAAGTGAGAAAAAAATTCAATGCTATAAAAGTATTAGTGGTTACCATGTATGAAGATGACAAGTTTATTATTCACATGATGGAAAACGGCGCCAATGGTTACCTGCTGAAAAATACAGATTCGGACGAACTGCGGAAATCCATTTATTCGGTGCACGAAACGGGTTATTATTTTAATGACCTCGTGAACAAAGCCCTGTTGAAGAAACTGATATTGAAAGGGAACATCAAACCTTCCTTTAATCAGAATATCGAGTTTTCGGAACGGGAGCTTGAAGTGCTGAAACTTATTTGCGAAGAGAAAACGGCTGCTGAAATAGGAAAGGAACTATTCATCAGTGCCAGGACAGTGGAAGGCCACCGTACAAAGCTGATTGAAAAAGTAGGCGTTCGAAATACCGCAGGCCTGGTAATGTTTGCCATCAAAAATGAAATAGTGAAGTAAGTCAGCTACCAGATTTGCTTTTACTGCTGCAGGTTTCCATGCCAGTGGTACAGGGACATAAACATAAACAGGCGCAGGGTTTATCAATCATCACTTAATTTTTCCGAAAGTCCAGGCCGGCACCTTGCAAAGCCTTTCTAAGTTTTGGTATCGAACTCGGGCCTATTCCGTGAAAGTTCAGGATTTCCTGCTCACTGAACTTGGTTAACTGCTGTAGCCTTGTAACGCCGTTTGCCTCCAGGGCCCGCCGGGCAGGCGCACTCAATGCGGAAAGAAAAGCGTCCTGTGGCTTTTTCTTTGTTGCTGCTTTTTCCAGGTTCTCTTTCATTCTGAACTGCACAATTTTGGTCACGAGGTCAAAGGGGATGGGTTTGTTATATGGGAATTGAGCGGTTGCTTTTGCTGATTTGTATGGGCTCAGTTCTTTTTCAAACGCTTTAATCCCGAAGGGAACAGGATAGAACCCAATGTGATGTTTGTTTCCGGCAAAGTAAACAAGGGCACCGTGAAGCTTATAGCCGGGCATGCCATAGCTAATGACTTCGTCTGCTTCCGGAGCGGCTTTCTTGATTGTTTCCCTGATGGCCTGCAGTTTTACCTGTACTTCGTCCGGAAATCTGCTGATGTATTGGTCAATTTCGTTTTGCGCTTTGCTCATACGGCCTTTTTTTAGAATGAAATTGTTTGTATGAAGTTAGGCAAGACGGAGATTTAAAGAAGGGGCCTGTTGCGGCGTTTATGGAGGGTGAATGCGGTGGCGATTGCAACGTCGAAAGCGTTTGTGAAGGAGTGGCATTTGGAGTACTACGGCCTCACGTTCGCCTTGTTGTTGATTTATGTTTTGCTGTTCAATTTAGTGCTTAAGCCACTCATTTACAAACGCTCTGTTGTGCGCCGGGTTGCTAATTGTTCGATAAGGGCATGTCATAGGTGCTGGTAATTCTCTTTGAAATAGCTGTCGTA
>DASVSM010000154.1:0-6094 GCA_036388115.1 Flavisolibacter sp. | reverse complement strand
GAACAATAGTTACAGTCGCCGGCCACTAACGGCCCTTCGCAACAAAGCCATGATCAGCGTAAAGAGTGCTGAGCCAATAATTGCCCACACAATGGGGAAGGACTTGCCTTCGATATTGATGGTAAAGAGTTCGGGCAAACCCAGTTTGCCAGCCAGCCAAATGCCAAGATAAGCACCAATAAAGCCGACAACGATCGATACGAGGCAACCACCTAAATCGTAACCGGCAAGGGATTGTCCGATAGAGCCACAGATGGCGGCAATCACAAGCAGAACTAAGAATCCAATGAGTGTCATAACAGATGTTTTTGAATGAGCAAATGGGTAATCCTGTATTTGTTCCAGCCAAATATTGCAAAACCTGTTCCCTCATAAAACTTACCACAAAAACAGGAGGCGTTCATTGAAATTCATGAAGCCTGACTTTGCATGACACCAAATAAAATGCTGAATAAGCTTATATTTAGATAGTCACCAAAACAAAAGCTTATGCCTGCTCCGCAAACCTTTCAATCTCTTGCCGATCAGGGCCATGCCTTTTGCGTTTTTCCCGATGCACGGATATTTGACAAACCGGATGGAAAATCCATACAGCATCTCCTCTTTGGCGATTATATTACTCCTCCAAAAAAAGAAGACGGCAAGTACCGGAAATGGACGACATCACTCCTGCAGCAGGTGAATGACACCTGGTGGATCAATGTCCGTTCGAGACAGGAAGAAGGATGGATGAAACTGAATGACGTTCAGGAAGCGAGGATCCTGGAGGTGAATTTTGTTGACATCGGCCAGGGCGACGGGTGCCACCTGGTAACACCGGATGATTGTCATTTTATTATTGACGCCGGTAAGCGGGATAACATGTACCGGTTCCTGCGGTGGCGGTACAATTTGAACAAGCCAGGGAAAAAACTTCCGAAGTTTTACGGGCTGATCTCGCACTGCGACGATGATCACTGGAAAGGCTTTGAACACCTGCTGTCGAAGATTCCGGCCGGGCAGCAAAGGCAAATAAAATTTGAAAAGCTTTATCACCAGGGAATCCTGCAGCGGAGTGGCAGTACGCTTGGAAATGTTGTAAAGAAAGACGGGCAGTTTTTCTTGCAGGATTTTATTCAAACCGGTTCCGAGCTAGTAACACTGCTCAGGCAGCAAGGCGATAAAAGCATGTACGAAAAACTGCTGATTGGTGCGCTGAAAAACTTCCCCGACCTGCCGATGGAAACAGTATGGAAGTCGCTGAAGAAAAAAACAATTCTGCACAAGGACAAACTTTTAACCCTTGAAGTAATAGCACCGGTGCCGGAAGCGATAGATGGTAAGTTGTGCCTGCGATGGTTTGACCGGAGAGCCGATGAAATCAGTAAAACAAAGAATGGACATTCCATTGTATTGATGGCACATATTGGCAAGATGAAGATTATGCTGGGAGGCGATCTTAACTCGATGGCTGCCGATTACCTGATGGAAAAATACAGCGGAAGCAATGTACGGGAGCTCCGCAAAAACATATTGGAAGCCGATGGTGATCAGAAGAAAGAACTACAGGAGCAGATGGATAAGGTCATCGAAAAATGCCGTGCTGTTTTTCAATCCGAAGTAGCAAAGTCCTGTCACCACGGAAGCCATGATATTACCAATGAATTTTTGAAAGCCATGAACCCTATCGCAACCGTTATTTCGAGCGGCGATGAAGAATCGTATTGTCATCCCCGGCCCGAAACGCTGGGTGCTATTGGCAAGTACAGCAGGGGTGAAAGGCCGTTGATCTTTAGTACGGAGTTAGCCCGTTCGTCACCGGAATATATTGAACTGGAAAACAAGGAAAGCAAAACAGATAAGATCAAACAACGTATCGTTTCCACTTACGGAATGATTACGCTCCGTACCGATGGTGAAAAGGCCATCATTTCACAGAAGCTTGAATCCGTAAGATACCAGTTTGGCGATCTTGTTAAATGGCATATAGACAAACTGGTTTGGAATGACAAGCGTGGAGAATTTGTAACCCTGGAATAATAGTATTCACCAAGGCCTGCTTTTCCCGGTTTGTGAAATGAATGCTTCGTATCAGCAACGCAATAAAAAAGCCTGAATTTACTCAGGCTTTTTTCATAAAGGTTACTCTACTTGCCGCCAAATAAACTGCCTAACCCGCCGCCTCCGATTTTTGAAAAAGCATCACCGATAGTGTCATGCGTGATGCTGGAGTCATTCGGGTCGTTTGCTTTGTGCGCAAATTTCTGTAAGAGCCCAGGCAGTGCTGCAGCTATTGCTCCGGTTGCTGCCGGTGGAAGGCCAAACTTGCTTCCGAGGCTGCCGACCAGTCCGCCCTGGATAGCATTAACAACAGGGTTGCCCGATGTTATTCCACCCTGCAATGTTGATAACAAGCCACCCACGCCACCTTGCGTGGCAGCCTGGCTGGCAAGCCCGTGAGTAATCTGATTGGCTACTTCATGATGTACAGCTTCTTCCTGGCCAGCCGGGAGGGTTGATGCCACTTGCGGATTATTACCAACCTGGTCTTTTACCATATTCAAAATCTGATCGAACATAATTTTCAATTTAGGGTAGTGCTATTGCATTAAGCATACCAAACCGCTTGGCTGAGACGGCTGCTTATCATTATTTGATACCAACTTGCTGTCAAGGTGGGTTTATGAGGCATTGGAAGGTGCAGAGGGATTTCATATCAACCAGTTGTCGAGGTATCCATAAGCTAAGCAGAAGCCTGAAAGGCTTCAATAAAAATAGCCCTGGGTGCAACCCAGGGAGGAGGATGAAACATGGACTGCCAACCCTGAAGGGGTTGAATTATGAATGCTTATGATGTTCAACCCCTTCAGGGTTGACGGACCATTGCACTTGTTTTCTCCGGGTTGGCACCCGGAGCTATTTAGATTCAACCCCTTTGGGGTTGGATGAAATTCCGTTGCATCGTGTCCACCGGTTTCACCGGCGGCTATTTATGTTGAAGCCCTTCAGGCTTGAAGAAATGCTTCTACTTGATGAAAAGTTTAGTATGAAATATAAAAGCGGGAGAAAGCAATGTCTCAATGACGTATTTAATCAGCTACAACAACAGTTAGTTCGTTTGATTTACCGGTTAATACAGGGAAGCCGTGACTTCGCCTTTTCAAAATGATAGCTTCGGGTTGTTATGAAAAAGAGTGACAACAGAAGTGAACGACCAGCAGCCTGCAGCATGGCAGACTGCCTTGAATGCGCCTTGTGCCAGGCGGTTAACTTTGAAGAAAGAAGAGCGGCCATGCCTGCCGGCAAACCAGATATAAAAGCACTATACGAGGCAGAAGTAATGTCGTACTATTTTTATTTCTCACAGGTTATAAAGCGGGCATAAATTTCTGCATTGAATGTATTCAACAGAAAATCAGCTTACGATGTCAGTGGAAAGGTGATCTTCTATCTGCTAAAGACCCCCCATGTTCCTGCATCGTATTCTTACTAAGAAATAGAAGTGGAAAGTGTTATTTTCTGCATCCTAAGTTTGCGAACTTTTATCCATTGCAGAAAGAGGCACGTTGACTTAGTTTTACCGAATCCAATACTATGAAAAAACTTCTCGCTTCCGGCTGCTGCATTCTGGCGTTTCAAAGTTTCTCGCAGGTAGCACAGATGAATGAAGGGCTGCATGAATACAACGGCAGAAGAGTATTGATCAAAGCCATTGCCGTTATTGTGAATACGGAAGCCAACCGCAAACTACCTCCTAAACGCATTTGTGTTCCCAGCCTCGAAAGGCCGCTTTCCTGATGCAGTGGCATAAGTTTTTTTGTGTGCTGCTGTATGAAACAATGTTTACACCGGACACGCAAGACTTTCTGCTCTTTCCTGGTACTGCAGTTTTTTTCAGCCTCCCTTTTTGCACAACAAAGCCGGCCGGATTCTGCCAGTAACCTGAAGGCCAACCTGCAAAGAACTGATACCACCGCACCCGCTGTTTACAATATACCTCCTTTACGAACCGCGGCTATCGGCCTGGCAGCTACGGCCGCCAATATGGTTGCCATCAACAATATTTTGCACAATAAAAAAGACCTGACGGTAACGGAAATACAAGCCCTTCGCCGTGATATTGTTAACCCCATTGATCGATGGGCGTTAACCCAGGACCCTACCAAACGCGACCGCTATTACCGGTTATCCGATCATGTACTTACTGCTGTTCTCGCCGGCTCTGCAGCCAGTTTCATCTTTAATAAACGATCTAAAAAAGACTGGCTGCGTATTGGGCTAATGTATTACGAGACACAGTTTCTCACCTTTGCATTCTACGACTTCAGCCCCATAGGTCCATACTTTCAGAACCGCATTCGCCCGGTGTCTTACTACGATCATTTCCCGATGACCCTGCGGCAGCGCGGTAACCAGCGTAACTCATTTTACAGCGGCCATGTAGCCAATGCAACATCCGCTACATTTTTTGCAGTGAAAGTTTATTGCGACTACCACCCGGAGATTGGTAAAAAGAAATATCTCTTGTACGGTCTTGCTTCGGTGCCGGCGCTTTTCTGCGGATGGCTGCGGATTAAAGCATTGGCACATTTCCCTTCCGATGTATTGGTGGGTTATGCCGTTGGAGGTGCGTTTGGTATATTAATTCCCGAGATGCATCGCATAAAGAGTGATAAGATAAAGCTCAGTACATTTTACAACGGGCAGAGCGGTGGCCTGCATTTCACCTACAAATTGGGAAAGCAAAAAGCAGCCAGTTCATGATAGGATGAAAGGTTATCTCAAAAAGAGTGTTGCTGAAGTCAAAATTTAAAAACAAAAGAGGACATCTGCTCCGATGGTACTGTTTTGAATTTTGCCCTCCACTTTTGACTCCTTTGGCCAATTGTTATTTTGAGATGGCTTGCAGTCATCACTGTACGGCAACAGGCAATTAAGAATGTTAGTGTACACTGCTTGTCGGCTTCCCTGTTTTCTTACATATTTTGTCAGGATCACAATCTGCCAGCTTTCCATTTCCCCTTCTATCTATTCACTATTGCCAGCCATAGGGCGAATGTTATCGTATGAAATAAAAATAGAAGAACTACGAAAAGAGCTAGAGGCTGTGCTGAAAGAGGCCTTTGACGTTCGTGCGTTTCACTACCTCCTTCTGTAGCAAGGCGCTGTCGGGCTTCCCATTCTTAAAAAGAGGATGGATTATATTACTGCTGAGCTCAAAAAGAAAAAATCCACGTAACAATACAGGCTTTACATTCGCATCCGCAATATCGTCTACCAGGAAATTTTCCTGCTAATTAAGAATCCATTAGCATATAAAAGAAAATAAAAAACCTGGTTTTCGTTCTATAGATCAAACACCATCGCCTGATGAAAAAACTACCGCTTCTTTGTGCGCTGCTAGCCATCGCTTTCGTTTCATTGTCGTTTGCAAAAACGCCATCCAAGGTAAAAACGCCTTCCCGTTCCGTAAGTAAATCACTGGCCTTCCCGGTTGCCGGTAAAAAGAGCAATATTGGCAGCTACTGGGGCGCCAGAAGGGACGGAGGCAGGCGCAAACACCAGGGCATCGACATTTTTGCGAAAAAGGGAACACCGGTTGTTGCTATCAGCGATGGGGTGATTGTTGCGAGAGATAAGACACCCATTGGTGGAAAAACGCTTTGGCTGAAATCATCTACACACTCCTGGACGGCCTACTATGCACACCTCGATAAGCAGATGGTGAAAGAAGGGCAGTATGTGCGCAAGGGCCAGGTGATTGGTACAGTTGGTAAAACCGGCAATGCCCGCACCACACCGCCGCATCTGCATTTTGGAATTTATACGGGAAGGGGAGCAGTAAATCCCCTGCCTTATGTAAAATATTCACCAAAGGCTACAACAGCAAAGAAAGTTTCTAAGAAAAAAGCAGTTATGAAAAAGACAGTAAGCAAAAAGAAAAGAGCAAAAAGGTAAATAGCTTGCTTCCCTTTATGCTGTGACATTATTAATACAAAAAAAAGGCCCCGGTTCATCCGGGGCCTTTTTTTTATTTCAGGAACATTAATGTTTACTGAATACTATTTTCTGATCAGAAACCGCGTACTTGTTTTTCCGCCATCCTGGTCAAAGG
>DASVSM010000153.1:0-2786 GCA_036388115.1 Flavisolibacter sp. | reverse complement strand
AAGATTTCATCCGGCGTTGTAATTTGGGGCGCCAGGCTTCGCTTCTCGTCATCAGACAGTGTAAGTTGCCACAAGGTATTTGGGCTTGGCGGTAAAACCTCAACCTTTTGGTTCCTGGCTTTTGTTTGCCCAATTGTGACCTTAGCTTTTACCTTTGTGGCAGTAAGGATAAAAGACCGCCCGTCTTTCCAGGCAGATTCCCATTGTATGTTATCGGCCTTTATTTCTACAAACAACAAAAACACGCTGTCACGTTTGCCTGGCAATGGTTCTCCCTTATCATTTACTGCAATCGTTCCGGGTGTTGGAATAAAAAAATAACCTGTTGATTTTACAATTGCTTTATTTATTTGTGCACAGGACTGCAGGAAAAACATGCAAAGAAGAAACAGCAAAAAAACAGGTTTATCCATGATATTTTTTTGTCAAACATACGACCGGCAGAAGTTCAGTAGTTGCTGATATGACACGGCTTTATTTTCAGGTAGTCGTTGGACCATTGGAGGATAATGGTAATGGGAATATGATACTGAAAGGTTTACCATCTCATGCTTTTGTCGAAAAGTAATTTTTTTGCTGTCAACGTTGGCTCAGGTCTTACAGATCATGGAGCCACTAAATATAAAAGCCTTTCTTTAAAAGAAAGGCTTTCCAAACTGTTTATATTTTCTCACCATTTATCTACTTCCTCTGTTGAAGAAGCTGCTACAACTGTCGAAGGTGCAGCGGTAGATACTTCCTCCACCTGTGCTTCGCTACGGATCTCAACGCCCATGTCATCTCCCTCGCCTTCTACTTCATCATGGTTATATGCATCAAAATCAAAATCGGGCATTAACTCTGTTTTCACATGATCCACCGCTTCAGTCAACGCTTTGATGAACTTGTTGAAGTCCTCTTTGTACAAGAAAATTTTATGGCGGTCGTAGCCATTATCGTTGAAGCGTTTACGGCTTTCCGTGATCGTCAGGTAATAATCATTACCACGGGTTGCTCGCACATCAAAAAAGTAAGTTCTGCGCTTACCAGCCCTGATCCTTTTGCTGTAAATGCTTTCCATTTTCTTGTCGTTGTTATCGTACGCCACAGTCGTAAATTTTACAGATTAAAAATTGTTTTGGTTTTTATATGCTTACAAATATAACCACGTTTTTGGAACAGCCAAATTTGACAAAATATTTATCAAACCTCCTCTTCTTGAAGCTGTCTTTGATACATTGAAAAGTACAAACCACGCTTCTGCAGCAGCTCTTCATGGGTTCCTGCTTCTTTCATTTCACCTTCGTCCATTACAATGATCCTGTCAAATTGGAAGAGATTGAAAACGCGGTGTGTTACAAAAATGGTAGTCTTGTTATGTAAGTATTCGGAAAGATGGTTCAGAATTTCTTTTTCCGTGCGGGCATCCACTGCGCTCAGGCAATCATCAAAAATCATAACCGGTGCTTCCTTCAACAGGCCCCTGGCGATGGAAATCCGTTGCTTTTGCCCGCCGCTTAGCGTCACCCCACGTTCGCCAATTTCTGTTTCATATCCCTTTGAAAAGCCTTCAATGTCGTTATGCACCACAGCCATCCGGGCGGCTTCCTGTACCTTTTCTTTGTTCAGCCACTTTGTACCAAAAGCAATGTTGGCTGCAACCGTATCGCTGAACAAAAAACCATCCTGCGGTACATAACTCATTTGCTCCCGCAGGTTTGCGAGATGGATTTGGGAAATGGGAGTGTTATCTAACAAAAGCTTTCCCTGTGTAACATCAAACAGTCGAAGGATCAATTGGATGAGCGTTGTTTTACCACTTCCCGTGCGCCCGACAACCGCTATGCGTTCGCCGGCACGGATATGAAGATTCAGGGTCTTAATAGCCTGGATCCCTGTATGTGCATACGTGAAGGAAACATTTTCAAACCGGATATCTCCGCTCAGGGCAACCTTCTGTTCAACATCGGGAGACATAATGGTTGGCTGAGTTTGCAAAAATTCGTTCAGCCGTTTCTGCGACGCGGCTGCCCGCTGGATCATGCTTGCCGTCCAGCCAATAGCACTTACAGGGAACGTAAGCATGTTGATATAAATGACAAATTCAACAATCGTATCAATCCCGATTTCGTGGTTGCCCTGGATATAATAAATGCCCCCGATCATGATGGTAAGCAACGTACTGAGTCCTATCAGCAGGGTCATGGAGGGAAAATACATCGCCTCTACCTTGGCTAAACCCACGGCGCCACTACGATAGTTCTCGCTTGTTTTTTCGAAGGCACGGTACATCGCATCCTCCTGAACAAATGACTTAATAACCCGGATACCGGAGTACGACTGCTGCGCCGTGGATGTTAACTGGCTCAACGCTGCCTGTACTGCTTCGCTTTTTTTATGAATAATACTATTGACGATATAGATGGTAACGGCCAGGATAGGCAACGGAGATAAAACGTACAAGGTAAGCTCAGGCTCCCGCTTCCACATAAAAAATACACTCATGCCGATGAGTGTAATGAGGTTAATGAAATACATAATGGCAGGACCGGTGAACTGCCGCACACGGCTCACGTCTTCCGCCATACGACTCATCAGATCGCCGGTGCTGTGTGTTTTATAAAACGTGGCATCCAGTTTCTGGTAATGCTCAAACACTTCGTTCTTCTGGTCATATTCAATGTGGCGGCTCATCACGATAATGGTCTGCCTCATCAGGAACATAAAGAACCCACGCAACAGGGCAAGGCCGAGGATCAAGCCGCCACTAAGCAAAACAATCTGCAAGGCCTCGAGGCGGATATTTT
>DASVSM010000152.1:0-2059 GCA_036388115.1 Flavisolibacter sp. | reverse complement strand
AAGCTGGCACCCAGCAAGCCGCTGGCCGCATACATAGCCGGCACATCAAATGTTAGACTTGCATTCCCTGCATCATCGGTCGTTCCTTGTTTTACTACTTTGTCGCTAAAGCTTTGCTGGTTGGCTAAACTAAAATCGTAGTCGCCATACTTCTTTGCTGTGAACTGTTTTTGTTTTACCTGTATCTCGGTTTCATAATTCCGGTTAGCGGCAGGCGGCCCAAAAAAGTTCACCGCGTTAATGCTGAGTGTTGTTGTTTCTGATGGCCGCAAAAAAGGCTTGTCCAGTTTGGCGGTAATCTTAAGTCTGTCCGGTACAAACTCTTCGATCATAAAATTTGATGTTGCCAGCAATACATCGTTGGAACTATACACCTCCATGGTGTAGCTACCCGTAATGGCTGCCGCTGAAATATCCATGCTGCCTTCGGTGGCGCCTTGCTCATTCAGTCCCTTGCGGAAGGTTTTTAATTCTTTGCCATTCGGCAGAAGGAATTTTATTTTAACGGGTAGGTCTGCTGCCGGTTTCCAGCCTCTTTCTCTCACCAGTAAAGCATAATTCAATTTCTCACCGGGGCGGTAAATATCCCTTTCGGCATACACAAATGCATCAAGCCCTGTGGCATTCATCCGCTTGCCGCCCACATCAAAACGGGAGGTGTTGACTCTTGTATTGGCAAAAGGCAGGTAGGTAAAATCATCCGCTGTCTTTGCAATGATCATTGCCGGTGCATAGCCTGCATAAGCTTTTGCATTGATGGAAATTTCTGCCAGGCCGTCGTTATTGGTTGCGCCGGTACCAAGCAATTGATTGTTCTTTCCATAAACGTTGATGGTAACGCCGTCGATGGAATTTGCGGTTTGAATGGAATTGGCAAACACCAGCAATTTATTCTGGCCCTGCCGGGCAATCAGGCCAATGTCGGAGAAAGAAAGAAAGCGGCTGTCGCGAACCCAATAATCTTCGGACGAACGGATCATTACGTGATAGATACCTTTTGTATCCGGCAAACGGTCCTCGAATTGTGAAATATTGAGTAACCGGCCCGAACCACTCTTTGGCAAGGAACGGGTGTCAATTTCTTTTGAATAGATCACATCACCGGCCATCGCATCCATGTAAGTCGTGTATTCACTATCCTCCTGAAACGATGCAAACCGCGCCTCGCCGTCTGTCTCCCGTGGTGCATAGCCATTGAACAGGGCCTGCAGCAAATTGTTTTCGTAAATCTTTGAAATGACCACTTTCAACCGTGGTGTATTGGTTACCCGTACTTCTATATTTCCTGCGCCCCGTTTGGATAAATAAACCGCTTTGCTGTTGGTGAATTTGATGCCTGACTCCAGTTCGCCAAAGCCAACAGCACCGTAATAGGCCTCTTTTAATGTTCCGCCCAAACGGCCGTGCAGACCTTTTGTAATATTCAGGCTATAGCTGCTTTCTGCATTGAACTTGTCGCTGCGGAGGATAGCACCAAAATCCGTGTATTCAACAACAAACGGCAAGGCAGGTTGAAAAGAGATGTAGTTGCCAATGTTTTCCGGACTGAGTTGCTGGCTTGCGTACAGGCGAACAATGCCTTCTGTACCGGTATGTTCTGTTTCCAAATTAGAAATGCTTAATACGTAGGGCGAAGGGATCGTGAGTGCCTGTGTAATGGCTTCTTTTGTTCCGTTAGCGCCTTTCTCCGGTTTGATGCCGGCATCCAAGGTAATCTTCGCATCATAATTTCTGTCCTCCGGTTTAAGAGAACTTATGCGAACGCCTAACTCGGATGTCGCCCCAGTTTTGGTAAGCGTATAATCGCTTCTGGCACCATCAACTTCCACCTTTAATTTTTCGCGGATGTCTTCTGCATTAACCGCGTAGTTAAAGCGCAATGTAATTTGCGGCATGGCTGCGTTATTTCCGTCGGTGATCCAGGTAAGTTGCGCATCATCGAGCTTCAATGGCGCTGTATAAAAATCCGGTACATCTCCTTTTACATCATTGTATTTACTATAAGCAAAAAGTTCTTCGTTGAATCTTACTTTATAGGTGGTGGCCGGAGCCAGCGGTT
>DASVSM010000151.1:0-1913 GCA_036388115.1 Flavisolibacter sp. | reverse complement strand
CCAAAAGGGGTAGTCTGCCCCGGCGCTGTATTGCCATTTATCAACATAGATCGTATTTGTACCCAGTGATTTGATCTCGGTTTGCAGGTTTCTTTCAAGGCTGTTAACGGTGGTTAAAACCCCGATGATGCAGAAAATGCCAATGGTGATACCAAACAGGGAAAGAAACGTGCGCAGCTTGGCCTTCCATAACTCCAGCATGGCAATCTTAAAGCTGCTACTTACGATGGCTAGAAACCGCTGCATGAAACAAAGAAATGTAAAATATGGAATGCAAAATGTAAAATCTAAAAGGCAAAGCCCCTCTCATTCACTTCCGGCAAAGGGTAAGTCAATTCCCATTTGGACGGACAGTTTGCCATTTGCAGTTTACCTCGCTGCTTTTTCAACTCAATATTTCCCTAATTTCGAAGCCACAGCCACCTTGTGAATTTTGTAAGAAAACGATTGTGAAAATGTTATGGCAAAGATTCTATTAATTGACGACGATCCGGATATCCGAACGGTCATGGGCCTGATGTTGAAAAAAGAAGGCTACGAAGTAGTAACGGCATCCCGCCGGGAGGAAGCACTGGAAAAACTGGTTCAGGAACAACCCGCCCTCATTTTATTGGACGTATTATTATCAGGGGCTGATGGACGGGAGTTGTGCCGGGCAATTAAGGCCGACGAAAAAACAAAGCATATCCCCATCATCATGTTTTCGGGCCACCCGGGTGCAGCCCAACAGTTTGAAACTTATGGGGCCGATGATTTCATTGCCAAGCCAATCAGTACGGAAGCTCTGTTGCAGAAGCTCTCGCGGCAGATAGGCGAACTGAAATAAAAAAAGTCCCGTTTAAGCGGGACTTTAATTTTGGGTTTCAAGGGTTAACCTTCATCCGGGCGTTTACTGTCACTTCGCTGATCACTTGTACTATTCCTGCCTTTATGCTTCGGATTGTAGGGCTGTCTTATTTGTTCATAATTCATACCTTCAAATCCTTCATAATTCTGTTGTTCAGTGCCTTCAGTTGCAGTCCGGCTTATGTCCCTCGCATTCTGCTCATTTCTGGAATCTTGTGACATAAAACTGAATTATTCCTATTAGTAATTAAAAAATGATACCAGAAAACTCATCATTATTGTTTTCAGGTCATTTTATAGCTTAAAACAATATTTCTGTAGATAGAAAGGCTATTGCTGGCGTGGCTTAAGTTCTACAATATCATGATAACAGTCTCGGGTTTGGATTTCCTTAACACAAAATGTAGAATGAAGTTCCGGAACGGGTAAACCGGTGATTTATAACCTTAGGTAAACAAATCCGTCGCTGAATTCTACGCGTATAGCTCTACTTTTGCAGCCGCAAATCTGATTACCTGATTCGATAAATAGCGATTAGCTGATGGAGTTCCAAACCTGGTGTTTCTGTCATTAGCTAATTATCAAATCAGCTAATTAGTCAATTGACCACATGAAGTATCAAAACGAAATACAGAAGCGGAGAACATTCGCCATTATCTCTCACCCGGATGCCGGAAAGACAACCCTGACCGAGAAATTCCTCTTGTTTGGTGGTGCCATCCAGGTGGCCGGCGCTGTAAAAAGTAATAAAATTAAAAAGGCAGCAACGTCCGACTTTATGGAGATTGAACGGCAGCGTGGTATCTCCGTGGCTACATCGGTAATGAGCTTTGAGTACGACGGGACCCTGGTTAATCTTCTGGATACGCCGGGCCACAATGACTTTGCAGAAGATACATACCGCACGCTGACGGCCGTTGACAGCGTCATCCTCGTAATAGACAGCGTGAATGGGGTAGAAGAGCAGACCCGTCGCCTGATGGAAGTCATCAGCATGCGTAAAACGCCGGTGATCGTTTTCATTAATAAAATGGACCGCGACGGCAAGAATCGCTTCGACCTGCTGG
>DASVSM010000150.1:0-12716 GCA_036388115.1 Flavisolibacter sp. | reverse complement strand
CATATCCACACCCAGGGCAATGCATTCAAGGATATTCCATGGCGTACCAACACCCATAAGATAACGAGGCTTATTTTGAGGAAGGTTCTCACAACACAACTGGCAGATTTCGTACATCACCGGTTCAGGCTCACCTACACTTAATCCGCCGATGGCATTTCCTGTAGCGTTTTTAGAAGCAATGTATTCACAGGAGGCTTTGCGCAGGTCTTGGTAAACTGCTCCCTGCACAATCGGAAACAGATTCTGTGTATGTCCCCATTTATCCGGCGTGCTACTAAAATGTACAAAGCACCTGTCCAACCAACGATGCGTTAAGTCCATTGAATCCAACGCATATTTATAAACTGAATTTGCCGGCGGACATTCGTCAAATGCCATCATGATATCGGCGCCAATGGTGCGTTCAATATCCATCACTCTTTCCGGTGTAAACAGGTGCTTGCTGCCATCAATATGACTTTGAAACACAACGCCTTCCTCACTGATCTTTCGGTTGGCGGCCAGCGAAAAAACCTGGAAGCCGCCACTGTCAGTCAGGATCGGTTTTTCCCAGTTCATGAAACGGTGCAGCCCACCTGCCGCCGCCATTGTTTCCATCCCTGGGCGCAAATAAAGATGATAGGTATTCCCTAAAATGATCTGTGCCTTTACCTGTTCTTTCAGGCTTTGTTGCGTTACAGCTTTCACGCTGCCAATGGTGCCCACCGGCATAAAGATGGGCGTCTGAATCTGGCCATGATCCGTAGTAATTGTTCCTGCTCTCGCGGCAGACTTGTCATCTGTTTTCTGTAGCTCAAAAGATAATGCCGGCATAAGCGGGCAAAGATAGATTGCGGTTGACAGATGATGGATGACAGTAGTAAAAAACTGAAAGAATACACCCCTTCCAAAAGACCCGCCAGGCAGAATATCCAAAAATCTTTTCGCTTACAGAAATCGGATCAAACCGCATTTACCGGCCCCGCCTGTCACCCATCATCCGTCATCTCTTCTCTATATTTGCACCCTTATGCAAAAAGAAATTGTTGTCAGCGGCATACGGTCGACGGGTAATTTGCACCTCGGAAATTATTTCGGTGCTATGCGCAATTATGTGCGCATGCAGGAAGAATATAACTGCTATTTTTTTGTGGCCGATTGGCATTCGTTAACAACGCATCCCGATACAAAAGAATTACGCAATAGTGTGCTGGGTGTAGTGGCAGAAAACATTGCAGCGGGACTGGACCCGGAGAAAGTGTGTTTGTATTTACAAAGTAGTATTCCGGAAATAGCCGAACTCTATCTCTATTTGAATATGATGGCGTACAAAGGCGAGTTGGAGAAAACAGCCACCTTTAAAGACAAGGTTCGCCAGCAGCCGGATAACGTCAATGCAGGCTTATTAACTTACCCTGTTTTGATGACAGCCGATATTATTATCCACCGTGCGAAGTATGTTCCTGTAGGGAAAGACCAGGAACAACACCTGGAGATTGCACGCAACTTTGCACAACGTTTTAATCACCGTTACGGCGAATTATTTCCTGAGCCACATGCCTTCAATTTTGGTTCGGAGCTGGTAAAAATTCCAAGCCTTGATGGCGCCGGTAAAATGAGCAAAAGCGAGAACCAATATGCCACACTTTACCTGGTTGATGATGATGACCTCATTCGCAAAAAGGTAATGAAGGCGAAGACAGATAGTGGTCCGACAGAACCAAACTCCGAGATGCCCGATTACATTCAAAACATCTTCCAGTTAATGAGTTTGGTGAGCGACGAAAGCACTACACAAAAATTCAGGGATGATTTCAATGCTGCTTCTATCCGTTACGGCGATATGAAAAAGCAATTGGCGGAAGACATGGTGAAGTTTATTTCGCCTATACGCGAAAGGGCTGCTGATATTCGCAAGAATGAAAATTACTTGAAGAAGGTCATTCAACAAGGAGCAGAGCAAGCCAGAGAGAGTGCACGCCAAACAATTGAGCAGGCACGGCAACTGATTGGTCTGAATTATTTCTAGCATCTTGACTGTATATAAGAAAAGGGTATTTTTAACGCCTTAATCAATTTGCTCCGGTTAATGGAGAAGGCCATATCATGAAAGCAAAAAAGCCAAAACACATCGCGGTTGCAGGGAACATTGGTGCCGGCAAAACCACGCTTACACAACAACTTAGCAAGCATTACAGATGGATCCCGCATTTTGAAGATGTGGAGAACAACCCGTACCTGAATGATTTTTACGAGGACATGCCTCGCTGGAGCTTCCAGTTGCAGATTTATTTTTTGCAAAGTCGTTTAAGCCAGCTGATTGAAATTCACGGAGGAACAGAAACGGTCATCCAGGATAGAACGATCTATGAAGATGCACACATCTTTGCTCCCAACCTTCACGAGATGGGCCTGATGACGAAACGTGATTTTGACAATTACTTTTCGTTCTTTCAAACACTAAAAGCAATGGTGGAGCCGCCGGACTTATTGATCTATATCCAGGCAACCGTACCAACGCTTGTTGGACAGATTCAAAAACGCGGAAGAGAATACGAAGAGAATATTCGTCTTGATTATTTGAAGCGGCTAAATGACTTTTACAACAAGTGGATTGAAACCTACAAGGAAGGGCCGCTGCTGATCATCAATGGCGATGACAACAAGTTTGGAGAGAAAGAGGAAGACCTTGGGAAAGTGATCAATATGGTTGATGCGCAATTGTATGGCTTGTTTTAAATACGACATATAGAAATAAAAAACCCTCAAGCTACTTGAGGGTTTTTTATTTATGGATAAGACGAAAACGGTTCCGTCTCTGCCAGCATCGTATCTATCTTATCCAGCCATTCATACTGCAATCTTCTCTTGCGGCTGTGATCAGTTTCGCTGTCATAGGCTTCCTGCATTGCTTCTTTTTCTTTTACAATTCCTTCGTAAATGGCGGCAATATCTTTCTTGAATGTTTCCGGGTTAAACTCGTAGTTGTAAAGCGCTTCGTAAAGTTTGCGGGCATGCAATTCGGTAATGTCAAAATGCGCCTGCTCGTGTGCAAGAATGTATTCGGTCTTCAGTAACCCCCACGATTTTTTTTTGGAAAAATTACAGGTGATGGTATATGCCAACTCTCCGTTTTTTACCTGGTAAGAAATACCAAGCGATGTACTGGTAGAAGCAACGGCATCACCTTGTTTTTGCGGTTCGCTATGAAAATCTTCCCAGCTCAACTTATGTTGCGTTCGCCAGGGAATCATTTCATCTTCATTGTTTTCAATTTTCTTTGGCGCTCCTATCCGGGCAGCAGCCAATGCTTGTGGCTTCGCCGGAGCCGGGCTTCCGGAGAAGTTCATTGTGAGAATTAATAAGGGTAACAGGTGGACGATTTTCATACCCTTAAATAACGAAATCAAAAAGAAAAAAATTCTTAACGAAGTACGAAAGCACAGCAATTGTCGGCCAGTGGCGGATTTCAGGAGTTTAACCGGGGCTTCCAGGGAACTTCTTCGGTGCCTAATTTTTGTGCAGCATAACGTGCCAGCGTAAAAAGATAATCGCTTAAGCGATTGAGATACTGAATGATTTTTTCATCGACAAACAGCTCGTGGTCCTGCATATTTACCACTAACCGTTCTGCCCTTCTGCACACACAACGCGTTACATGAATGGAAGAAACAGTTACATGCCCACCGGGAAGAATAAATGACTTCATTGGAGGTAAAGCCGCCGTCATTTCATCAATCTTTTTTTCGAGGAACTGTATGTCACTTTGCTGCAGGTCGGGCAGTTTCATTTTGGTTTCTTTCTCCGCGTCAGTTGCCAACGAAGACCCAATTGTAAACAAGCGGTCCTGTATTTCCTTTAAATCACTTTTAAATTCATCATCGGCTAATTGGTCGTTTATTAAACCAATCCATGAATTCAGTTCATCCACCGTTCCGTAAGTATCAATGCGAATGTCATTCTTCGGGACCTTGGTGCCACCGATTAAAGAAGTAGCCCCTTTATCGCCTGTTTTTGTATAAATCTTAAATGCCATATGGAAAGTCAAAAGTAAAAAGTCAAAGTGGCTGTTGCCAGAAGACCCTACTTTTTAATTTTGAATTTTTACTTTTTTATGAGGATCAAACGCAATAGCCTGATCACTTTCTATCACACCATCCCTTAGCCTGATAACCCGCCTGGCATGCGCTGCAATGTCTTCTTCATGTGTTACAAGAACAACTGTGTTACCGGCAGTGTGAATCTGCCCGAATATATCCATGATCTCATGCGACGTTTTGGAGTCCAGGTTCCCGGTCGGTTCATCTGCCAGGATAATAGAAGGATTATTGATCAATGCTCTTGCAATGGCCACACGCTGGTTTTGACCGCCGCTTAATTCGTTTGGCTTGTGATGACTTCTGTCGGCCAGGTTAACCAGGGCCAATACATCTTTTGCTCTTTGGGTTCGTTCCTTCCTCGATACGCCTGCATAAACCAGCGGCAAGGCTACATTCTCCAAAGCGGTTAGTCGCGGCAGCAAATTGAATTGCTGAAACACAAAACCAATCTCTTTGTTACGAACATCAGCAAGATCATTATCGCTCATGCCACTGACTGATTTTTCCGCCAGCAAATACGTGCCGGATGTTGGCGAATCGAGACAGCCAATGATGTTCATGAGTGTACTCTTACCGGAACCGGAAGGACCCATCAGCGCCACGTATTCGCCCTTGTTGATGGAAAGCGAAATGCTCTTTAGCACTTCAATCGCCACCTTTCCCAGGAAGTAGTTTTTTATAATGCCCTGAAGGTCGATCACTGGCTGCATCAGGCTTCGTCTTTTTTAATCACCTTCGGAACAAGGAAGAAATTTTCATCGTGGAGTGATGCATTCTTAAGGGCGTCTTCTTTTGTCAGCATGTTACCGGGAATATCTTCACGCAACGCATTCACTTCACCTGATATGTGCAGCAGCGGCTCTACACCGGTTGTATCAAGTTCTTTTAATTTGTCAACAAAGCCAATCATCTTTTCCAAATCAATTTTAATCTCATTCCTTTCCGCTGCATCAAAATCCAGCATCGCCAAACGGGACAATTTATCAATGAGTGCGTCATCTACCTGCATGGCCCAAATATAGAGAGAGAATACCGTATAGCTAAACCAGCCTCCGCATTCTTTGCCTTGTTAAAAACTTGTAAGAAAGAATTTTTGATGAACGGCGATTCTGTTTTACGAAAGCCGTCGTAGATTTGTTTCGAACCTTAACAACAAAACAGATTTTATGAAAAGAACATTGTTATTAAAGAGCTTTCCTCTCCTGGTTATGACGGCAGGACTAGTAGTGACCTTCGTTACATCGGCACAAAATTCTGCTGGTTCCGATAAGGCGCCTACGACAGATACCATTCCAAAAAAACAAAAACAAATCCGGGATCTGGATGAGGCCTTGATAGAGCTGGACAAAGGTGAAATGGAACTCCATAAAGCCATGAAGGAGATAGATGGAGAGAAGATCGAAAAAGAGATTCGTGCCGCTATGAAAAACATAGAGGTGGATATGGCGAAAATGAAGGTAGACATAGCAAAAGCGATAAAAGAAATCGACGTGCAAAAAATTAATGCAGATGTACAGAAAGCTTTGGCAGAAATGCAAATAGAGGTAAAAGGAGTTGATGGGGAAAAGATCAGAAAAGAGGTGGAAGCCTCTCTCTCCAAAGTTGACATGGCAAAGCTCAAACTAGAGCTGGAAGAAGTAAAAAAGATTGATATGACGGAAATGAAAAAAGAGCTGGAAAATATTCGCCCGGAGATTGAAAAGTCATTGCAGGAAGCAAAGAAAGAAATTGAAAAAGCAAGGGTTGAAATCACATCTTATAAAAACCTTGTAGATGCACTGGACCGTGACGGTCTGCTGAAGAAAACTGACAATTATACGGTTGAATACAAAAACAACGAGTTAACGGTAAATGGCAAAAAACTTTCTGCTGATCAGGCAAAGAAGTATAACGAGTTTCTAACCGGTAAAGAGAACTTTTCCATCCAGAAAGACAAAGACGACTTTAACATCCATCATAAATAAACCCTGGCCGCTTCAGGTTAAAAATCCCGCCTCTGTGCGGGTTTTTATTTTTACGGCCAGCTTTGTTTAACAGACCAGCTTTAAACTATTAGCCTGGTGAGCTTTCTACTGCGCTATGAAAAACCTCATAGAAGCGCTTTGCGAAGAAGGGCTGTCAGATACTGAAGCAAGACAGGCCATGCAGGTTGTGTTGGATTGGGTAGAAGAAAGGTATCCTGCATTAGCCCATGTGGCAAAAAATACGGTGATAGAGGAGTTCGAACTCAAGGCAGAAGGAAAAGAAGTGGTATAATGTTTTTAAGGTAAGAGCTTCTGGTAGCTTTGTAAAAAGGTTGGTATGCAGATGTATTTTATTGCGGTGGTTCTGCCCGAAGCACTGAATGAACAGATCCTTCCGTATAAAAAATGGATGGCAGAAAAATATGGTTGCAGGGTTGGCTTGAAATCGCCTGCTCATATTACCATTGTTCCACCATTTTGGACGGAGCCTGACAAAGAAGAGCAACTGAAAAACGACATACAATCCGTTTCAGCGGCCTTTCAAACATTCACCATTACAACCAATGACTTTTCCGCGTTTAAACCCAGAACCATCTTTGTTGCTGTAAAGGAGAATGAACAGTTGAAGTCACTAAAAAAAGCAGCAGATAATTTCTTCCGAACGGCAGATTACCAGATCAAAATAGAAAGCCGTGCCTTTCATCCCCACATCACTATTGCCACAAGGGATCTATACAAAAAAGATTTTGCAGAAGCATGGCCGCAGTTTGAAAGTAAAAAATTTGAAGAAGAATTTGACGTGACTGGCCTGTCGCTTTTAAAGCATAACGGACGTGCCTGGGATGTGGTGTTTACATCAAGCTTTGCTGGCTAACGGATTAACTAAAGCTGCTGAAAACTCCTGCCAGATATTAGCAACGATCTGGCTCGCGGGCAGAATATCTTTTATAATAGCACTTACCTGTCCTATTTCCAGTTCGCCTTCATCCATGTTGCCTTCGTACATTCCAGCCTTTGCTCTTGCCCTGCCTAAGATTCGTTTCAGTTCTGTTTCATCTGCGCCACGTAATTCGGCTTCCACTACTTCCTGGTAGAACTTATTTTTCAGCAGTCGTACAGGCGTTAGCTTTTTCATGACCAACTGCGTGTCGCCTTCGGCTGAATTAATCACTGCTTCTTTGAATGAAAGGTGAGAAGAAGCTTCTTCGCTGGCCACAAAGCGGGTTCCTATCTGCACACCTTCGGCGCCCAATACCATTGCCGCCAACATCTGTCTGCCGGTGGCAATTCCTCCTGCGGCAATGACAGGGATTTGAACGGCTTTTGCGACCGCAGGGACCAATACAAACGTCGTTGTTTCCTCTCTTCCATTGTGACCACCGGCTTCAAATCCTTCGGCCACTACGGCATCGCAACCGGCTTCCTGCGCCTTCAATGCAAACTTGCTGCTGCTTACTACATGCACAACCGTGATACCATGTTGTTTGAAATGCTGCGTCCACGTTTTTGGATTTCCGGCCGACGTGAATACGATCTTGACTCCTTCTTCAATAATGATCCGAATATGTTTATCAAGGTCAGGATAAAGCAAAGGCACATTCACGGCAAATGGTTTTGACGTAGCTTCCTTACATTTTTGAATATGTTCCCGCAACGTATCAGGATACATGCTGCCGGCACCAATGATGCCTAATCCACCGGCATTGCTGACAGCACTGGCCAGTTTCCATCCGCTGGCCCAGATCATACCGGCCTGGATAATGGGGTAATCGATTTTGAAAAGTCTAGTAAGGCTATTCATAATATGGCAATATGACGATGTGCCTATGTGCAAATGAAGAAACCATTGTGGGGATGTTGACAAATCTAAAAACCAGGTTACTGGCATATCGCCACTTTGACGCATCGGCGCATTATCCCAGGTCGATATCCGTATTGTCGCCAATATTCAATGTTCTTGTTTCACCCCGGATGACCGTATCGTTCCCAATCAGTGAATCGTCTAATACGATATCGAATAAGTTGGAAAACGAACCGATGATCGAATTTTTGACAATGGAAGAATCGATGTTGGTATTCTCACCAATGGTGGCATTGGGGCCGATGATGGAGTTTTTGATGGAGCACCCTTTACCAATACTGACAGGGCGAATGATCACCGTATTTTCAAAACTGTCCAAGGGATCGCCTTTCGACCCAAACTTCTTCAGCAGGGTAGCATTCGTCTCCAGCAGGGTATTTGGCTTTCCACAATCAAACCAGCTGTCCACCTTGAACGCTTTGAACTCGGCACCTTTTTTAATCATGCAATCCAGGGCATCCGTAATGCTGTACTCACCATGGGTTTTAATACCAGCATTGATGTTGGTATCGAGGCATTCAAAAAGCATTTCGGTTTCCTTGATCTTGTAGATACCTACCAGGGCCATGTTGCTTTTGGGAATGTGCGGTTTTTCCACCACGTGAGAGATCTCTGCATCATTGCAGATTTCGGCTACGCCAAAAGTGCGGGGATCATCTACCTTTTTCACCCCGATCATGCTGGTTTCGCTTTTGATAATGCTTCTTACATCGTACTCGGCGATGGTATCGCCCAAAACAATCAAAGCCTCATCACCATTCACTACATTGCGGGCCAGCTTAATGGCATGGCCAATGCCCTGCCTGTCGTTTTGAAAAATAAAATGGGAGACCAGTTCCGGATAGTTTGCCTTGACAAAGTCCTGGATCTTTTCGCCTAAGTAACCCACAATAAAAATAAACTCCGTGATACCGCCTTCTTTTAACTGATCAACAATAATGCTGAGAACAGTTTTGCCTGCGATGGGAATTAAAGCTTTGGGTTGCGTATATGTGTGCGGACGCAGCTTGGTACCGGCACCAGCTACAGGAATAATTGCTTTCATTTAATCTTGTTTCGATGAATCAGACCTCTTTACTTTCTCACTTCATCTTGAACAATCGTTCAACTAATTAAGCGGTCGAAATTAGGGATTTTTATTTCAACGCAGGAATCAGTATTTACTTTGAGGCGGGAGCTTATTTTTGCATTCCCCTGTCCCCCTGAAGGGGAGACTTAGGTTGAAGAAACTTCTTCTTTCCTCGTTCTCTCTTTTTCTTTGATTTTTAGACAAGGGCTATTGTTTTTGTAAAACATTCATTGCGTTGTACCATATATGGCACCTAGTAAGCCATAAAAATTGCATTAAAGAAATGGAAAAAATAAAGAAAGAAAACAGCAACCTAAGTCTCCCCTTCAGGGGGGCAGGGGGAAAAGACACACAGGTTTTTGACATCATTCGTAAGGAACTGGAACGCCAGCGGAATGGGATCGAATTGATTGCTTCGGAGAATTTTACGTCGCTGCAGGTTATGCAGGCAATGGGTAATGTGATGACGAATAAATATGCAGAAGGCTATCCCGGCAGACGGTATTATGGTGGGTGTGAGTTTGTAGATGAGGTAGAACAACTGGCAATTGATCGGCTGAAGCAGGTATTCAATTGCGAATATGCCAATGTGCAGCCGCATAGCGGCGCACAGGCCAACGCGGCCGTAATGCTGGCGGTTTTAAAACCCGGCGATAAAATATTAGGGCTTGACCTTAGCATGGGCGGTCATCTGACGCATGGCTCTCCTGTAAACTTTAGCGGGAAATTATACGAGGCCCATTTTTATACGGTGGTGAAGGAAACAGGCCTCATCAATTATGAGGAGCTGGAAGAAAAAGCAAGAAAAGAAAAGCCGAAAATGATCATCTGCGGCGCTTCTGCTTACAGCCGCGATTGGGATTATGCCCGCATACGCAAAGTGGCTGATGAAGTAGGTGCTTTTGTAATGGCTGACATGGCACATCCAGCAGGTTTGATTGCTAAGGGGTTGCTCACTTCTCCTTTTGATTATTGCCAATTTGTGACTTCTACCACCCACAAAACGCTACGCGGCCCTCGTGGTGGCATCATCATGATGGGAAAAGATTTCGAGAATCCCTTTGGATTGAAAGACCTGAAAGGTAATATTCGCATGATGAGCAACCTGCTTGACATGGCTGTTTTTCCTGGCACGCAGGGCGGGCCATTAGAGCATGTGATTGCAGCGAAGGCTATTTCGTTTGGAGAGATTTTATCGGATGAGTTTACGGTATATGCTAAGCAAGTGCAAGCCAATGCACAGGCAATGGCAAAAGCATTGGTAGCAAAAGATTACCACCTTATCAGCGGAGGTACGGACAATCATTTAATGCTGATTGACCTTCGCAATAAAAATATCACGGGTAAAAAAGCACAGGAAACGTTAGACAGGGCGCATATCACATTAAACAAAAACGCAGTGCCTTATGATGATAAGAGCCCGTTTGTGACATCAGGGATCCGCGTAGGTGTTCCGGCTATTACCACAAGAGGGATGAAAGAAGAGCACATGCAGACGGTAGTTGATTTTATTGACAAGGTATTAATGAATATTGACAATGCAGACACTGTTTCTTCTGTTTCGAAAGAGGTGAATCAGTTTATGCAGGGCTTTCCGCTTTATGCCGAAATTTAATGGTGGAACGATTCATGCGGGATGTCTTAACTTACTAATCTATTAACTTACGAATATGATTCAACGTATACAAACCCTTTGGCTTCTGTTGGCCGCCGTTTTTGATGCCGTTACTTTTCGTTTTCCGTTTTATAATGGCGATTGGTTAAAGGACAATATACCAGCTTCTATTGATCTTGACGCCGATACAACCACTGTCATTGCTATTGTAACAGTACTAACCGGAGCTTTAGCTTTTGCTGGTATTTTTCTTTTTAGCAACCGCAAACTGCAATTGAAATTGAGTATTGTTGGCCTCCTCTTCGCAATTGGCCTGTTGGTTACTTATTTTTTAGAAATGCAAAATTTCAGCAGTGGGACCATTGCTCTTTCCTGCATTTTTCATTTCGCCATCGCAGCTTTTTATATCCTTGCCATAAAAGGCATCAGGGAAGACGAAAAGCTGATCAAAAGCCTTGATAGGTTACGATAACAAATTTCGAAACCACATAAAAGAAAAAGAGACATCGACTGTCTCTTTTTCTTTTATCACCATCAGATGAATTGTCCCGTATGGCTTTCTTTGATCTTTGTTAATCCATCAGGTTTTCCGGCATATACCAGATAACCACCTTCATCGCCAGCTTCCGGACCAAGATCGATCACCCAATCGGCACTTTTAATAACATCGGTATTGTGTTCAATAACAAGAATGGAATGCCCTTGTTCAATTAACGCATTAAAAGATGCAAGCAATTTTTTTATGTCGTGAAAGTGCAAGCCCGTAGTAGGCTCATCAAAGATGAAAAGGATTTTTCCAGCCGATTTTCCTTTCCCTAAGAAAGATGCCAGCTTCACCCGTTGTGCTTCGCCACCGGAAAGCGTATCGGAAGACTGACCGAGTTTGACATAACCCAGACCTACTTCGCTTAACGGCTTGATGGCTGTCAAAATACTTTTCTCATCACCAAAAAATTCAATGGCTTCATCCACACTCATTTCCAGTACATCAAACACGCCTTTGCCTTTGTATTGCACTTCCAGTACTTCTTCTTTAAACCGTTTGCCGTTACATACTTCACAGGTAAGATGAACATCCGCCAGGAACTGCATTTCTACAATTTTCTCGCCTTCTCCTTTGCAGGCATCGCAACGGCCACCATCTACGTTGAAAGAAAAATGTTTGGGTTGAAAGCCCCTGATCTTGCTCAATGGCTGAGATGAATACAGATCACGAATGCTGTCCCATGCCCGAACGTAGGTGACTGGATTGCTTCGGGAGGATTTACCGATGGGATTCTGGTCCACCATCTCAACCTGTGTTACAGCTTCCGTATCACCTTTGATAGCCTTGTGAAAACCAACTTTATCGGTTGGTTCACCCTGCAGTTTTTTGAGGGCAGGATAAAGAATATGCTTAATTAAAGTTGTCTTGCCACTGCCACTTACACCACTTACAACGCATAAAACATTCAGGGGAAATTCAACGGTAATGTCCTTTAAATTATGCTGCCGTGCGCCTTCAATGGTGATAGAAGAATTCCATTTACGAACCTTTTTCGGTGCATCGATGGAGAGCTCTCCTTTCAGGTATTTGCCGGTTAAGCTTTTTTCATTACCGATGATCTCATCATAGTTGCCAAACGCAATCACCTCCCCACCTAAATGCGAAGCCAAGGGGCCCATATCGATAATATGGTCTGCTTCCCGCATCATCATTTCATCGTGTTCAACTACAACAACAGTATTACCTAAGTCCCTTAATTCCTTTAAAACACGAATAAGGTTGAAGGTATCTCTTGGGTGTAAACCAATAGAGGGTTCGTCCAGGATATAAAGTGAGTTTGTCAGGTTACTTCCAAGACTTCTGGTTAATTGAATGCGTTGACTTTCGCCGCCGCTCAATGTGTTAGCTAAACGATTTAATGTAAGATAGCCAAGGCCCACGTTCAGCATCGTATCAATGCGGTGATTGATCTCAATGAGAATACGCTTGCCGACTTCTTTTTCAAACGGTGTAAAGTCTTTTTCAACATTGGTAAACCAGGTCTTCAGGTCCCTGATGGGCATTTCACTTAACTCACCAATTTGTGTTCCATGCACTTTTACATACAGGGCCTCTTTGCGCAAACGATAGCCACCGCAC
>DASVSM010000149.1:0-2744 GCA_036388115.1 Flavisolibacter sp. | reverse complement strand
CTGTTCCGAACGTACACGCTGTGCGACGCAACAGACGCCTAATAGCATCCCTAGCCTCTGGTCCAAAAAAGAAAAAGACCCAATCAAAAACTGATGGAGTCTATCAAAGTATCATGCAAAAGCCAGTGTCTGTGCTTTAGCAAGTCCCTCCTCGGAGGGATTTAGGGAAGCCTTTACAACCCATATTTATCTACCAAATAGATCAACGCAGCCATGTTAACAGCACCCAATTGCAGCTCCCGTTTGTTTACTGTTTCAAAAACATCATTGCGTGCATGGTGAACATCAAAGTAGCGTTGCGAATCCGGTGATAGTCCGGCAACAGGTGTGCCCTGTGTTTTTGCAAGCGGACCAATATCGGCGCCACCGCCACCGCGATTGATCTCGGCAGGAGAGTAAAGTTCTAAGAGCGGACGCCAGCTAACTAATTTCTGGTATTGTGCTTCGCTGCCGGAAAAACCAAAGCCAATTGGTGTAAAGCCGCCGGCATCGCTTTCCAGTGCAAAAATGTGTTTCTCGCCTTTTGTTTTTGCCTCTTCTGCATATTTGTTTCCACCACGCAGGCCGTTTTCTTCATTGGCAAAAAGCACAAAGCGGATGGTACGTTTTGGTTTGTAGCCAAGTGCTTTAAAAACCCGTAAGATTTCTATTGTTTGTACACAGCCTGCACCATCATCATGGGCGCCTTCACCGGGATCCCAGCTATCAAGGTGACCACCAATGGTGATGTATTCATTCGGAAATTCTGTTCCGGTTAGTTCGCCAATCACATTGTGGCCGATTGTATCCGGTAAAAATTTCCCATGTGTTTGAAGCGTTACAGCCACATTGCCTTTCTTAAGTTGATCGCTTAGCCAATCGGCGTCCTGCAACCCAATGGCTACGGCCGGAATTTTTGGAAAGGAATCATTATATACGGTTGCCCCTGTGTGCGGATGATTATCAGTGCTGTTGGTCATGCTTCTCACAATAACGGCAGCGGCACCATATCTGGCCGCACGGCTTGGGCCTTGTCCTCGATAAATGCCGGCATCACGATAGGCTGAAAATGTGTTGATGAATGTATTGTTGAACGGATAATTATAGAAAACAATTTTTCCTTTAACCTGCTCTTTCCTGGCTTCCAGGTCAGCAAAAGTTTTTATTTCAATGACTTCCTTTGTAAGCGCCTTGCCTGAACCGACGGAGTTACCCAGGGCAATCACATCCAGTGTTCTTTTCGCCGATAAAGTCCGCTTCCCCTGCTTCATCACAGGAAGTAAAACATAGGCTTCGTCTTTTCCTCCCCGTACCCAATGCGGCACCATACACTCCTGCAACCATGCTTTGTCAGCACCGGCTTCCTTCATGGTTGTTACACCCCATTGCTCTGCTTTATACATGCCTGGCGAACCAGATAACCTTGGTCCAACCTTTTTCGTTAAGTACCGGAGATCGTCATACGATTTGCCTTGTGTAAGAATAAAATCAGAGATGCGTTTGATAAAAAGGGAATCCTCATTTTGCGAAAAACCAAATAATGCAGAGGCGCAGCACAGGAGTAAGAAGCTTATTCTTTTCATAGCATTACAATGATAAACAATCTTCGGAAGTTCGGACCGGTTCGTATTAAAATGTGCCCGGTTACAAAAATTGAAACGATGTTGTATATACGTAAACAATGACCACCGGTTGCTATCTCAATCAACCAAATACCTACCTTAGTTGTAGAATAAAGAAATATGAGAATCGGCATTGTTTGTTATCCCACATTTGGTGGAAGCGGTGTGTTGGCAACCGAGTTAGGAAAGGCATTGGCACAGAAAGGACACCAGGTGCATTTTATTACCTACCAGCAGCCCGTGCGGCTAAATGGTTTTATTCCCAATATATTTTACCACGAAGTGCAGGTGCCGACGTACCCGCTTTTTGATTACCCACCTTACGAAACAGCGCTGGCAAGCACAATGGTAGATGTGATTAAAAACAATAGCCTGCAACTGCTGCACGTGCACTATGCCATACCACATGCATCGGCAGCTTACATGGCTAAAAAAATCCTGGAAGGGGAAGGCATTCACATTCCGGTTATCACAACCTTGCATGGTACTGATATAACGTTAGTGGGAAGAGATAAAACCTATGCGCCGGTTGTTGCTTTTTCTATCAATCAAAGCGATGCCATCACCGCCGTATCGCAAAATCTCCGGGAAGAGACGTTCAAATTTTTCAAGATCGAAAAGCCCATTGAGGTTATTCACAACTTTGTGGATGTGGAGCGGTTCAGACGCAAGCCGATTGATGCATTTAAAAAGGTGATTGCCCCCAATGGCGAAAGGGTTTTGTTGCATGCTTCCAACTTCCGCAAAATAAAAAGGGTGCAGGATGTGGTGAAGATCTTCGATAACGTTCGCAAACAAATACCAGCTAAATTATTATTTGTTGGTGATGGGCCTGAAAGGGCTACGGCAGAACAACTGTGCCGCCAATTAAAAGTATGCGATGACGTTCGCTTTGTGGGCAAGCAGGAACAAATGGAAGACATTCTTGCCATTGCTGACTTGTTCTTACTCACCTCTGAATATGAAAGCTTTGGATTGGCAGCCCTGGAGGCTATGGCAGCGGGTGTTCCTGTGGTTTCAACCAACGCCGGCGGACTGCCTGAGATTATGATACAGGGAGAGGTTGGTTACATGGGTGATGTAGGCGACGTGGAAACATTGAGTCAATACGCCATCGGGATTTTACAGGATGAAGAAAAGCTG
>DASVSM010000148.1:0-2748 GCA_036388115.1 Flavisolibacter sp. | reverse complement strand
GTCTTTATCAAGAAGGGGAGCTTCAGCGGGCGCATTTCCTAAGTAAGGATCGGCCCCTTTCATATCAATTTTTTCGTGGTACACTTTATCAACGTGCTGCCATTTGCCATTTAACCATTTGAAACCCTCATAGTCGCCATCCGGAACAAATGTCCAGGCGTTTTCGGGTTCATCTGACTCAGAGATCAGGTGATCAACAAGGATCATCCCCAGGTCTGCATCAAAATTCACTGTTGTGGATGCTTCTTTTTTATACTCGATGGCATAGCGGTACTGCGGCTTCTTTTTCGTTTCCTTTTCAAAAACAAAGAACTGCTGACCTCCAAAAACCGGGTTGCCCTGTGCATCAAAGCTCATCACATCTATCCACTTTTTATTGGTGCGGTAGCTGTTCCCGTCAAAGCCAAAAAGAGTATAAAAGGCCTTTCCGTTGTGTTCTGTTTTGATGATGTTATAATACACGGCACCGATCCAGTTGCTTTTGGTACGAACGGAATCAACCGGGTTTTCGGCAAACTCTGAATAATCGATCAACGGGATCAATTTCAAGGCCCCATCCGCTGTACGCAGCTGGATAGCTCCACGCTGCCGGTTGAAAGCATAATCGTTATCAAAACTTAATTGCCAGGTAAAAATGCGGAAAGTGCTGTCGGGTGCATACAGGTGCGAAACACCTTTTACGGAATCAAATGGATAGTCGAAGGAATGTTTTACACGCAGGCCCCGAATCAGTGTCTTTACAAACAAACTGTCCTGCCGCATGCGGTCTTCTGTTTCCGCCTGGGTAAGAAAGGCTTTCGCCATCACCTTAAGCGAATCTTCTTTCCGCTCCAGGATCTTCAAATCGGCCGCGCTGATCTTTTGCTGCGAAAAGACAGTAAAGCTTAAGAATAAGAAAAGGGCTAAGAATAAAAGGTTTCTCACTCGGGGATCATTTGTTCATTGCTAAGAACGACTAATTTTTTTGAAAATTATGCTAAGAGGTTGTTTAAAAAGCTTCAATGCGAGAGGGCAGCAGCAAATTGTGAAAGTGAATGGAAGCGAAGATCAATATCCGGATGCGGGAATGCCGTTTCGGGGTTGGTGGTAGCAACAAATACGGTGTACATACCCGATGCGCGGCCAAATTGCATATCGCTGAGCTTGTTGCCCACCATGATTGACCGGGAGAAGTCAATCTCCGGAAAATCATTTTTTGCCTGCATTGCCATGCCATGGTTAGGCTTTCGCATCGGGCTTTCATTATCGAGGTCAATGCAGGCATAGATGCGGTCGATCCTTCCGCTGACAATCTCTACTTCCCGCTGCATTTCGTAATGAATGGTATCCAATGCAGCCTGCGTCATCAGTCCTTTGCCAACCCCTTTCTGGTTGGTTACGATAATAACGCGGCCAAATGAATCGCTTAACTTTTTGAAGACCTGCAGAACACCCTTGCTGAAAATAAAATGATCCCAATGCAGAATATACTCACCGAGTTTTTCTTCATTGATCACGCCGTCACGATCAAGGAATAGTGTCCAGTCTGTGGAAATGTTTTTTAAGTTCAGCATGACGTAACTATGGCGTAGAAAAATATTGCTCTTCTGCCAGTTGGCAGATGATATGGCCTATCAGAATATGCGCTTCCTGAATGCGCGGTGTATCGGCAGACGGAACATTGATCAGGTGATTGCTTAAGCTTTTTAATAGCCCTCCGGTTACACCCGTAAAACCAATCGTGGTAATACCTTTCGCGTTTGCTGCTTCAAAGGCTTTTACAATATTGGCAGAGTTGCCCGATGTTGATAATCCAATCAGCACATCATTCTTTTGCATGATGCCTTCAACCAGGCGTGAATAGATAAGGTCGAAGCCATAATCATTGCCAACAGACGTCAGGTAGGAAGTGTTCACGTGCAGTGCCTCCGCCGGAAGTGCCCTGCGGTCCTGGTAAAAGCGTCCCGAAAATTCTGCTGCCAGGTGTTGCGCATCTGCAGCGCTGCCCCCGTTACCACAGAAATAAAGCCTGCCACCCGTTTGTAACGACGATACGATCACATCCGTAGCGTTGCCGATAGTTTGCAACAGGTTCTCATCCTGCAGCACCTGCTGTTTTACCGCAATAGAAGCGTCGATAATGTTTTTGATCTTTTCCATAAACCTGGCAAAGCTAACCGCAAATTAATGACGAAGGTTCTCCGATAGTTTCAGAATGGCATCCGTCAGGTTTTGCCATGACAGCTTTTTCTTTTCTTCTATTAAATGGGGTAAAAAAAATTCTTCACCCAGGTGATAAAATTCAAGGATCGCGGCAGCAATACCTTTTGCATCCGGCTCCGCCACCAGTCCTGCTTTCCGATGCGGAACAAGAGCGGGAAGACCACCAACATTGGTGACGATCATAGGCTTTTCAAAATGATAGGCAAGGGGCGTAACACCGCTTTGCGTGGCATTGCGATAAGGCTGCACAATGCAGTCGCCGGCACAAATGAAGGTTTGCACCTCCGCATCGCTAATAAAATGATTGTGAAGGATAATACGGTCGCTCAACCCGAGGTCAGCCACTATTTTCCGGTATTGCTGTTCGTCTTCATAAAACTCTCCGGCAATAAGGAGTTTTATATTTTGTTCTTTGATACGGCTGTCTGCCATCGCTTCCAGCAGCAGGTCAAGGCCTTTGTAACGACGGATAAAGCCAAAAAAGACAATGATCTTTTCGGAGGGATCCAAACCCAGCCGGCTCCTTGCAACGCTTTTCAAAATCTT
>DASVSM010000147.1:0-6972 GCA_036388115.1 Flavisolibacter sp. | reverse complement strand
TTTTTTAAAAAGAGTACACAACGCGAACAGGTGATCAGGCGGTTTATCAGCCAGCTAAAACTTATTTTATCGGCGGCCAACAAAAATCAATTCATGATGGCGCCTTCTTCTTAAACTATTTCAATGCCTGAAGATCTCCCCGTTTCCTTTTCTTATTAAAAAAGCACACCTTGAGCTCAAGGTTGTTCTGCAGGCAAAGAATAGTGTGAGCGTAGAACCTTACCGTGACAAACCCGAGAACAGTCGTTTATATCACAGTATAGCCCACGTACAAACAACAATGGCACAAATGGCCCTGAATGTTCATCACACTGCCTCTCCTTACTCTTTGCTGCTTTCGGTGTTTGATGGAGACGGCTGGGAAATTCTTCCCTTCAATGAATCATAAGGATTTCACTGGCAATGTTCTTTCATATACGCATCAACACAAGCTTTACTTCCTTTTTATTTGCTTCCCTCTAAATAATTTTTCAGGTCCTGAAGTGCCTTTTCCCATCCTTCGTGATGTGGCTGTATGGAATGCTCGCTTTTAAAGTTCTGCTGCAATACTTCCAGCTCACATTCCTGCTCATCACCCTTAAAGGTAACTGTTAGCAGATACTCTCCCTTGTGGTGTGAATCTTCAGGCAAGTCCCAGATCCAGCTATAGACCAACCTTTCCTGTTCCTGCGCCTGTTTGTATTCACCGTGTATGTTTAGATTATCATTGAAGGTGTAAACTATCCTGCCTCCTTCCCTGATGTCGTTTTCTACATGCTGCAACGCTTTGTTCATAGGCTTCCACCATTTCTTTAGCTGTTCTTCTTCGGTCCATGCCTTGAATAAATTTTGCCGTGTAGTGGCAAACCGTTTAGATATGTTCAATTGTTGGGCCTGCTCATTCATAACAATGCTTTTGAAAAGAACAGATAACCTTACTGTTGGTTGAAGGTTTTTTGAAAAAACCTGAAATCCGCCAATGCGGAGCATTAAGCCCTGTTTAAAATCGCTACTACTTCCGAAATATCGATTTTGTAGAGATAGGCCTCCAATCCATCAGTATCGGTAAATGATTTGATCAGTGATACTTTGGCTGTTGTGGTATCATAAAAGACTTCAACGTAAAAACCGCTTAGCTGGTAAAGCAGAACTTTTATACCCACGGCTTTCCTGTCGAATAAAAAGGTTCCGTTGTTGATCAGTAATTTCTCTTGTGTATGTAGCGGTAGCGACCGGAATTGTTTCAGTGTCATTGTATATAGAATATCTAAAAACTGTCAAACCCAATACCAATAAGGCTTTCTGCTCGTTGTTCATATTTTTAAATCGGTCATGTATAAAAGGTTGCACAAACTGTTTACATAGTTCTACAGCCGGGCTAATGGATTGGCGGGACTCTCCCTTACGTTTTAATGGCACCGTGTTTGGTAAAGTTTAACCAGAGCAGTAAAGTAGATATAACAAACATTTTATTGCTGTTTTTAATCCATTATCCCTACAGTGTTTCAAATAAAAATTATTAATGTGGGAAAGGTTCATTTGTGTGCAGGAGTAAATAAAGGCAGCCTGTCGTTATAGGCTGCCTTTATTTTTCTACAGCAATTCCCGTTTCTAATAGAATGATTATGCAGAGCAATTGGGCTAATATGGATATCAACCAACTCCAACATCTTTATACAGCGTGTTCACGGGAACTGGAATACAAATTATTGCATGGTGTCAGTTGGCACGAAGTGAATGAAACACGGCGGGATGTTACCGAGCTTGCTATAGCCATTTACCACCGGCTAAATCCCTCTGCTATATCTATACATCCGCCAGCAAAACAGCAACGAAACCATTAAGGTTTGTTATCGGGTAGCCTCCATTTCGAAAATCTTTTGCAGGCAAAAGACCGCCAGCTTGTGGCTTGCCGGGAGTGGAAAAAAATGCCCAAAGCAGGCTGAGCGTTATTTCTCTGTTAGCGTTTTAGGCTTTAGGTGGCCTGGTGCAAGCTTTGCAATACAAACATTGGTTTTTCATAGGATATTGGATTTTACATTAAGGGCTGCATTTCTATGCGGCCTTTTTTATTGCCAAGCCAGCATTGTTTCAATAGAAATTTGTGCGACAGGCGATGACATAAAACTTGCCTGCCTCACACAAAAGAAAATCAATTGAAAGCTTCGGATAACGTTGGTCTGTTTGTACCTAGAATTGTTCTTTTTTAGAATTATCAAATCTCCGTAAACCTCTGCTATATGGCACGATTGTTTTTGGAAAAAGTAAGTGGCTGGAAGTTAGCCATCCTAAAGCTCGCCTTTTCAAGAGTGATTTTATAGACCGTTACTTCGCTTGCTTGCTATATCAGTATTAAAGCAAAATATTATGAAAAAGCAAATAGCGAACATTACCCTCATTATCCCATACAAGCGTGCCGGCAACATCATTTCCCAGGAGCCCGTTGACTTTACTGTTTTCGAAGATGACGATCATTATTGCCTGATTCCCTGCTTGCCCGAAGATGAAATAAGGATTGCCAACCTGCCAACCGAACTCCGGTTTAGTATGCAGGATGGAAAGCCTGTTTCGCTACGCGGAAAAAGAGACGGGAATTTCCATGTCATTCAGGATGCCGTGGAATGCATGCGTGAAAAGAAGATCGTTGCTTTCTCTTGAGCTCCTTTACTACAGGAGTGATGTGGCGCAAGCGTGTAAGAGAGGCAAAGCAAGCTTACGAAAGACAATGAACAAAAATGCGCCTCCCTGGTGTTGTGCTAATGAAAAGGAGTGTTTGTGTTAGACGAATATTACCAAACAAAGACAGGTCGTTAGAGCAATGGGTTATTCCTGCGTGCAACAAAAGCAGAAAAAGGTTGATTATTGTAAGTAAGGTGGTAAAAACAGTCAGGTAAAATTTTGTGCAGGCAGCCAGTTAACACTCCTCTGTTGTTTGCATTTCTGGTTTACACATCCAGGCTTCCTTCAATCGAATCATCCAGCGTTTTACCGGTAATAGCACCAACAATTCTTTTAATGGTCACGATGATTTTATTGTGTTTTGTATCCCAGTAATAGCCTTCCACGGGATCAACCTTTATAATAGAAATACGCGGATCATTTTCGCCTTCGGTAAACCAAACCTTTAAAAAAGGGTTCCATAATTCTTTTATCTTCTGTTTGTCCTCGCTGATAGTGGCCATGCCTGTAATGTGCAGAAAGTCGGCGTAGGATGAACCCTGAAAGAGTAACTGTACAACAGGGTTTTCAGCTATCTCTTTGTTTTTATGGCTGTCATTGGCACTTAAAAACCAAAGCGATCCTTCTTCATCTACTTTCTGCACAGTCATTGGCCGGGTAACAAAGGGTTGCTTACCGATCACTCCTGTACAGAAAAAACAACTGGTGGCTTTTTCAGCCAGTTCCTGCAACTTCTTCCGGGCCATTTTGCCCTGCAGGTCCTCGTGGTTTTTTTCGGCCTGTTGTTGGTTGATACTGTCCATTTTTTAAAAGCAGCAAAAACAAGACCTGCCCTTTTCCCGGCAAATACCCTGCATTTACAACGTGCATGAAATGGAAAAAATTCCTGGCTTGTTATTACAGATTATACATCCGTTTGCGCTGAAATTTCCACATGTTCTTCCGCTAATTTCTACCTGAAAGCAATACAAGGAACTTTTACAGCCTGGTTTAGGTTGGTATGGTCTATGCATTTTTACAGTAAAACAACCTATGATAGAAGATAGCGAGAAACATGAACAAGTAAATATGGTCAGCTGTGAAGTATATCTCAACATGACGGACGACTGCGAAGCAATCGCACAAATGATGTCTCTCGATGATGAAGGAGAAGAAGACGATGATGAAGAACCGGTGGACAATCGCCAGGACTGATCGCATTCGGTAGCAGGTTTGGTTTTCAAACCTGCTACCATTCATCAAAAAGTTGAAGCCCGGCCATTGCATTTTTTCCTTTCTTTTATTTTATTTATGGCCGTCTCGTTGAGTCCATCATCCTTTTAGTTAAGCCTCAAGCATCCGATCCTACAGAAGAAAAAAAGAATCACACTAGCTATAATTGCCTGAAACGATAAAGCCCTTTCGCAAGAAAGGGCTTTATGCTTTGTAACGTTTTTGTTTCAGAAAACGAACTTTCCTGTTTTTACAGTGCAGAGACAAACAACGTTTCTCATTGCTGCTGCAGCATTAATACCGTTTTAAGTTACTTGGTATAGAAAAGAAAAGTTGGCAGTTGGCAATAAGGATGCGACCTTCTAACTATTAACTAGCAACTTTCTACCGCACTACATTAATGAAACCGGTATAGGATATTGGGTTATTCTCTTTGGCGGCAATATCCTACTAACCTACTGTCAGGACAGTGAAATGAGACCCGCCATATACCACCAGCGTTTGAAACTGGCTTACTGTTTGCTCCCGCAGGTTTGATTTTCTTATATTACTCAATCTTACGGGCCGGATTTTTATCCGGCCTTTTTATTTGATGCCATGTTATTCCAGGCATTCAATTAAAAGATCAAAGGGAGTGTAAATAAAATGTCCCGCATTGCTGCAGGACATTTGTTTATGAGAAAGGATACAAAGACTAATAGCCGGTGTTCTGCCTGATGTTATTGTTGAAGTTTACTTCCGATTGTGGAATCGGCAGATTAAAGCGATAATCACCTGCAGGAAGTGTGCTAAACAATGGGCCGGTACCGGTACCGTCAGCCCTGTCACCTTTGCCACTTCTTTGCACCGGTTCATTACGGCGTTTCAGGTCCCAGAAGCGGTCCCCTTCAAAAGCCAGTTCCAGTCTTCGCTGGCGAAGGATCTCGGCCAGCAATGCTTGTCCGGACAATGTTTCATCAACATAACCTGTATAGCGGTTTCGCTTCAGCAACTGCAGGTCCGTAAGAGCGCCAGCTTCGTTACTGGTTCTGTAATATGCTTCCGCCCTGTTCAATAAAACTTCGGCCGTGCGGATTACCTTACCATCTACCACGCCTGCCGGGTTGGTACCACCTCTTCCGGCCCATTTGATAACGTTGTTATAAGTAACACCGTTAAATGTTCCGGGACGGATATAGGTTGTTTTACGCACATCGGCATCCGTGTATTGCTGGTAAAGATCATAGTCAACCAGATATTCCGATTTGATTTGTCCGCTTACTGCCTGGTAGTAGTTTACACCGGGAGTATTGATGTTGTCAACCGTTGTGTTGCGCACCTTCAGCAATACGCCGTTACCAATTGTTGTACCGCTGGCATCCGTCCAGATAGAAGGAAAGGTGCTCAGCGTACCTACGTTTGGTGTGGCGCCAACAGCAGCATTGGCTGCAGCAATCACACCCTGGTAATCGCCTTTGTACAACTGTACACGGGACAAAATAGCCTGCACTGATGTTTTGCTGAAACGATAAACCGGCTGGGCGCCATTGGCAGCAGCTACCAGTTCGGCAGCCTGTGTCAGATCGGCCACTACTTTATCGTAGAAGCCTTTTACCGGCTCCATGCCAGGCATAATGGTAGGATCGGTTGTTGTGATATAAGGGACCGTCAGGTCGCTTGCCGATGCATTTGTGTAGGTTTTGCTGTACACTCTTGCCATATCGAAATAAACCATTCCTCTCACTGCCAATGCTTCACCTTTTGCGTTATCGCGAAAAGCACCTGCCGGAAATTTATCGATGTTTTCCAGGATCGCATTTGCTCTCCTGATGATGGTATAACCGCCGGCAAAAAGACCCAGCGTGTTATCGCCATTGTACTGCCATTGATAAAAATCTTTCAGCGATAAACGTCCCTGTGTGTTCAGCACCAGGTTATCGGCCAGCACATCGCCCATAATGTTCCAGGTACCTACATAATAGGAGCCTGAACTGCGTATGCCTTCATACATCCCGTTTACCGCCAGCGTTACATCAGCCTCGGTATTGAATGCCTGGCTGGTTTCAATCTGGTTGTAAGGATAAAGATCCAGTTGCTCTTTTTTACAGCTTGTGCCGACGATGAGCAAACCGGAAAAGATATAAATAAGCTTCTTCATGATTTGTTTCTCCTTGATTTAAAAACTAACATTCACACCCAGTGTCATGGCTTTAATTGGCGGATAACCATACAAAGTAGACTGACCCTGAACCGGTGTAGTGGTTTCGCTGTTTGCCTGGCCAACTTCAGGCGTGCCTTTGAACTTAGTGCCTAACCAAAGGTTAGTTCCCTGTAAAAAGAGACGCAACCCTTTGATACGGGCTTTGCTCACGATAGAGGCGGGCAAGGTGTAACCCAATGTCACGTCACGCAGGGTGATATAGTCGCCTTTTTGCAGGTACTTATCCGTTGTGTAGGTGATGTTTTGGCTTGGGTCCAAGGGGTTGGCATATTGTACTTTATCGCCTGGCTTTTTCCAGTAGTTGAAAGCTTCCACAAACTGGTTGTTGTTAAAGCTCTCGCCATCCGATGCCGCATTCTGCCACATATAGTTCATGATATAGTTACCACCGCTATAATACACCTGTGCACTCAGGTCAATGCCTTTGTACGACAGAGACGTATTGACACTGCCGAAATATTTCACCAAAGGTGATTTGCCTTCCAGCAATACTGCATCGCTTGCCGAATACACATCCGTGATAGAACCATCCGCTTTATAGAACTGGTTCTTACCGTTATCAGCATTGATACCAGCCCAGCGCACCAGGTAGAAGGTGTTGATCGGCTGACCGATTTTCAACCTTGACAAGGTATTCGGGACGTTATCAGAATAAAGGCTGGTGATCTTGTTATCATTGTTAGAATAGCTAACAGACATATTCCATGTCAGGTCCTTCTTTTTGATGATATCGCCACTCACTAACAACTCGTAACCTTTGTTTACCATGTTACCGATGTTACCGGTGTAAGATGCGAAACCAGTTGTTTGCGAAACGTTTACGCCGTACAACAAGTCATCTGTTTTACGGTTGTAATAGTCAGCGCTAACTGTCAGGCGGTTGTTCAACAAAGACGCTTCAA
>DASVSM010000146.1:0-4832 GCA_036388115.1 Flavisolibacter sp. | reverse complement strand
CTTCATCTGCCGGATCAGCCCTTTTTGCAGATCGCTTTCGCTATGCGATTCCGGTAGGTTTAAGAATTCAAATACATAGCTGTCCTTAAAACTGTTGAGGATGTCGGGATGCTTTTCTGTTAAGGAATGAGAAAGCCGGGTGTTGCCGATCATTGTTCTTTCAAACAGGCCGGCGGATATTTGACGGTCAAGTTCTTTAACGGAGTAATTTTCTTTTGCACTTAACCTAATGTAAAATTCCTTTTCTTCCTCCAGTTTACACCGGGAAAAAATAGTTCTGTTATGTGTCCAACTTATTTTAGCCAGTATTGTTTGACGTATGTCTTCTTCAAAAATTTGTCTCCTCACCGAGGTGACAAATTCAGCACGACCACTGTTTGTTAATTGTCGCCCCATTGAGGCGACAATTTCAGTTGTTTGATTTTCAATGTCCTGAATTTGTGGTTCCACTGAAGAGACAATTTTGGCAGAACGGTAGCTTTCATAAAACTGAACCATTCTGTAAATGCTTTTTCTGTCGAAGCCCTTTAACATGGGATCTTGCTTTTTGAGAAAATCAGAAAGCTGGTGCACTGTTTTTTCGCCCCATGTGCTTTGCGCTAACTGTTTGCTGACAAATGCTCCTACCTGCCAGTATAAATTTACCAGTTCAGCATTGGCTGTTTTTAATGCATTATAACGTGCCTGCCTGATGGCTTCCTGCAAAACCGAAAAACTAATATGCTGATGTTCGCCGGTCATAAAACTTTTATTCAACCAAATTGGTTTTCGTTAATTCGTTCTTTCAAATGTAAAACTCCTTTACTGATGAAGGAACTATTTGTGCAATACGCTTCGTACAATGTTTGGGCTACCGGCTTGTTGTTAGAGACCATTCAGCATTTGTCCGAAGAACAACAACGCACCGAGATAAAAAGCAGTTTCCCGGGTCTATACAAAACCCTTCTGCACATGCTGGACGCAGAAAGCATCTGGTGGCAACGAATAAAACTTCAGGAGAAAATTACAAGGCCAAGTGATGAGTTTTCCGGAAGCTTTGCAGAATTAAGCATGCTGTTGCAGCAGCAAAACAGGCAGTGGCTTGAGTGGGTTAGCAGTACAACCGAACATGGACTGCAGCATGAATTCATATATCTCAATACAAAAAAAGAAAGATTCAAGCAACCCGTTTTTCAAATGCTTTTACACTTATTTAACCATGGAACTTATCACCGTGGACAACTGGTGACAATGCTGCGGCAGTTGGGTATTGAAAAGATACCCGCGACGGATTTTATTTTATGGAGCCGGAAGAAATGATATCCGGATGCAGATGGGCTAATGAGATGATTCAATACTTTCTTTCTTTTGCCCCGCGGTTGAAATATAAGACAGTGGAAGCCCGACACAACAGATCAAAATCAACATCCCGATAACGATACTCCAAAATTCTATTGGCAGTTTAGGAGCTTTGGTCAGGGGCAGGATCAGGAGATTCATGACTGCCCAAACGAAGGTGCCATATAAAATGCCTGTAAGCATCTTTTGTTCTTTTGCAAACTGTGTTTGTGCAATGGTAAGAAAGAAAAAGACCGTAACTGCTGCCGCAATACAATAATGAATAAGAAGGCCGGCCAGCATCATTCCATCACCATTTGTAAAAGCAGTTTTTCCTAGCAATCCGCTGGCAACAAAGGTGAGCACAGGTTTGAAGGGGGCCTTGCCCGTTTTGATATAAAAATGGATGAGGGCCGCAGCAATGTCTAACGTACCAACGAGAAGGACAGCTTTGAGGATGGTTCTGGCAGATGGCATAAACAATTAATCAGTTGAAGGTTTACTTTATTATCTACTGAACAGTCAGGCGTTACTAAGTTATGAAGCACAATTCAAATGCACATGCTGCCACCGATATGAGGCGGTGGAACAAAGACCGTGTTACCTGTCATACTTCGATTTTAAATTGTTTGCCAGTGCTCTGAATACATATTCGTGTTCCTGCTCTATACCAAGCCGCTCTAAGGGTTCCCAGTAAAACCGTGGTCGCAGGGCAGATGTATAGGTGGTGATTCTTGTCATCTTGCACCGGTTTATTCCAACGCTGTCAAAGAGGTAAATTGCCTCTCTAAAACCCAGCCACTTTCTGCCTGTCAGTTGATAGTTGATGACATCCATCTTTAGCGTTTTACCTTTTTCAAGCGCAGTAATTCGTTCAACAATTTTTCCGCCACTAAAATAGCAGGTACGCAACCCGCCAACTTCTTCCTTTTCGAGAACGCATTTTTGCGGAATCGGCAGGTCGATTTTCATCAGAAAAGTTTTTTCAGCAATTAAGGTGTCTACTGATTTTATTGCATCATAAACCTGATGGTTTGAATACGGAAAAACGATTTCTGATTTTACTTCAACAACTTTCTCTTTCTCTGTAACAACCATTCTTTCCATTGGAGAGCCAAACAGAAACACAAAAAGAGGAAGCAGCAATACAGGCAGGCTTTCTGAGGCTTTCAGCTTGTCATATCTTTTTGCCAGGTGAGTAACGATACTGCCCAGAAACAAGAGCGGCAATACAATTGGTAAGGTCATGATAACACAGATAAAACCTTCCAGGCCCAATGTTACAAGTCCTATGAGAAATACAATGATGCTTATGATTAGTCCGGCATAGGCAAGCCGTTTACCTGGTAAAGCCCCAATGGATATCCCAAGCACAATGGGAAGAAGCACAAACAAAACCCAGCCATAATTGCTTAACCCATAATGCAGAAAGAGAAAGCCGGTGGATAGAAAAATAAATGTCAGTATAATGGAAAGACGAAAGCTGCGGTCTTTTAAAATGGTCTTCATGAATTTGAATAACGCTATTGTTGCGGCAGTTCATAAATATACTCATGTTCAGTCTCTATTATAGCAGCCTAACAAACAAACGGAGCAAGATTACTTGCTCCGTTATCCAGATTCTTTATTTAATTACGGGTATTAATAAGCCCATTTCACCAGCGTGGCACCCCACGTAAATCCGCCGCCAAAAGCCGCCAGCACAATATTATCGCCTTTGTTTAATTCATGCCGCCATTCCCAAAGACAAAGAGGTATAGTAGCCGCAGTGGTATTGCCGTATTTATGAATGTTCAGCATTACCTTATCATGCGAAAGACCCATGCGGTTAGCCGTAGCATCAATGATTCGCTTGTTGGCCTGGTGCGGCACCAGCCAGGCAATGTCGTCGCCGGTCAGGCCATTTCTTTCCAGCAGGCTGGCGCTAACATCAGCCATCCCTTTTACAGCGGCTTTAAAAACCGGCTGCCCATCCTGGAAAACAAAGTGTTCTTTCGCCGCTACGGTTTCAGCGGTTGCCGGCTTTAACGAACCACCCGCTTTCATGTGCAGGAAATCTCTTCCGGCACCATCGCTTTTTAAAATAGAATCAAGCACACCAAAACCTTCTGTGTTGGGTTCCAGCAAAACGGCTGCTGCCGCATCGCCAAATAAAATGCAGGTAGTGCGATCAGTATAATCAATGATGGCACTCATCTTATCAGCGCCTACTACCACTACTTTTTTGTAACGGCGGCTTTCAATCAGCGAAGCGCCAACGGTAAGCGAATACAAAAACCCGGAGCAGGCAGCTTCCAGGTCAAAGCCCCAGCAATTCTTTGCGCCGATCTTGTCGGCAATAATATTTGCCGTGGCCGGGAATACCATGTCAGGCGTTACCGTAGCACAAATAATGCAATCAATTTCTTCCGGCGAAATCCCTCGCTTCTCGCACAACTGCAGCACTGCCGGTGCGGCCAGGTCGGAAGTTCCTTTTCCGGGCTCTTTTAAAATTCTGCGTTCTTCTATTCCTGTTCTGCTCTTGATCCACTCGTCGTTAGTATCTACCATCTTTTCCAGGTCGGCGTTCGTCAGTTTTGTTTCCGGGAACCAGGCGCCAACTGCAGTAATAGCAGCCGTTATCTTTTGTGTATGAGGCATTTCGAAATTATTTTTTTGGAGGGGCGAAGATAGGAATTGAACAGAAGAACAGACGAACAAGGAATATTGAATGATGAAGGTGGGCCGCTCCGACGACCCTGGCGTTCAATATACATCGGGACAAATCAGGGAGATGGTGTTTTGCATTTGCGGTTATTCTTTTGGGCCGTAGCAACGCTGGCAACGAAAATAGCAACCAGTTCGTTGCTTTCTTTTAAGATGGAAACATATCCATCTTTTATCCAGTTCTTTTTATTAATTAAGCGGAGGCAATTATAAGTTTCCCGGAGTTCTTTAAGACAGACTTTCATTTTGTGAACAAAATCAGCCGGGCTTTCTGCCGCTTGCGCTTCGCCATAGTGGAGGGCTGGAGAAGTGCCGCTCCTTAGCAACTGTGCTCCAAGATGGTTGCCTGCAAATGTCTTTGGCAGTGTTTCTGAGATATCAATGATAGCAGATGCAAAATCAATCACACGCTCTTCCAGGTCAAATTTCTTTTCCATTGCGAGTTTGTTTTGGTTAACTACAAGATAATTCGATTTTGTAAACTCCGATTTTAAGCTTTCTCCCTTCGTCATTCAATATTCCTTGTTCGTCTGTTCTTCTGTTCAATTCATTAGTTTATTCCTTCCATATTCCACCTCCTTTGTTATTTTGCGGGCATGATTGCATTTCTCACCGGGAAATATGTCAGAAAAACCCCATCCTATGTTTTAATCGATGTAGCCGGCGTCGGATACGAAGTTCAGATCAGCCTCAATACCTACTCAGTTATACAGGATAAAGACGAAGGGACGTTACATACCCATCTCATTGTGCGGGAAGATGCGCATATCCTTTTTGGGTTTGCCGAAGAGGCAGAAAAAGGGCTGTTC
>DASVSM010000145.1:0-3031 GCA_036388115.1 Flavisolibacter sp. | reverse complement strand
TCTACGTCTCTTCATCATCCCACGCAGATTCAATGAAAGAAGTGATCATCGACATGGGAGAAATATATTTGATAAAAGGGTTTACCTACCTGCCACGCCAGGATAAGGCCGTTGCCGGAGCTGTTTCCCACTATGTGTTTTACACGAGCAAGGATGCAGTGACCTGGAGCAAAGTGAAAGAAGGAGAGTTTTCCAATATGGCCGCCAATCCGGTGGAACAGGTAATTAATTTAGACGCAGCGATAGATGCACGCTATTTAAAGTTTTCAGCACGCCATCTGCTTGGCGGGGATAAAATAGCTATCGCCGAATTGGGCGTGCTGTTGCGATAAACTTAGAATTGATCTCATAAATGGGTTGCTGTGTGTTGTCACCCTGATGGTTCGGCAAGCTCACCATGACAATGTCGAAGGGTGATACAGCGCAGGCCTTGTCATCTTGAGCCTGCCGAAAGACATCTGTTTCGACAAGCTCAACCTGACAAACTTTTTATTTATGAAACCACTTGTAAATATTCACGATGATTGCAGGGTAGTTCATACATTTCTTATAAGACTTCAAACACTAAAAGCAATAAGCTGACGATTATGATGAAATACCGGTTTTTCTTTCTGCTGAATTTTTTTCTGACCCTTTCTTTCATTCCAAAGGCGCAGGAAAAACATCCATTCAGGGATCCCTCGCAACCGATAAATGGCAGAGTGGCCGACCTGCTAAGCCGGTTAACCCTCAGCGAAAAAATTTCCCTTTTAGGATACAACAGCAAAGCAGTTCCGCGCCTGGGCATTCCTGCTTACAATTGGTGGAACGAAGCATTGCATGGCGTGGCAAGAGCAGGCAAGGCCACGGTGTTTCCGCAGGCCATCGGAATGGCCGCAAGTTTCAATGATGGCTTGGTGTATGAAGTCGCGTCCGTTATTTCAACAGAGGCAAGAGCAAAATATAACCTGTCAACCCGGCAGGGAAGGCACCTGCAATACATGGGACTCACTTTCTGGTCGCCTAACATCAACATCTTCCGCGATCCGAGATGGGGAAGGGGACAGGAAACCTACGGCGAAGATCCCTTTCTGACAGCAGCCATTGGGACCGCTTTTATAAAAGGCCTGCAGGGTAATCATCCAAACTATTTAAAAACGTCGGCAGGTGCAAAACATTTTGCCGTGCATAGCGGACCCGAAGCCGGCCGTCATACATTCAATGCAATTGTTGATGAAAAAGACCTGCGGGAAACTTATCTCTATGCCTTCAAAAAATTAGTGGACGCCGGTGTTGAATCCATCATGTGCGCTTACAACCGTGTAAATGATGAACCCTGTTGCACAGGGAATATATTGCTAAGGAATATACTTCGCAAGGAGTGGGGTTTTTCCGGTCATGTGGTGACCGATTGCTGGGCGTTGGAAGATGTCTGGCGCCGCCACAACGTACTTCCCAACAGCGTGCAAACAGCAGCGGCGGCCATCAAAGCGGGTGTGAACCTGGATTGCAGCAACCTGCTGCAGGATGATGTGATGAAAGCCATCGAACAAAAGCTGCTTTCCGAAAAAGACGTTGACAGTGCACTGGCAGGTATCCTGCGCACACAATTCCGGCTTCGTTTTTATGATCCCCCGTCAACGAACCCTTATGCATCTTATGGAGAAGACAGCGTGTCCAATGCCTACCATCAGCACCTGGCAAGAAAAATGGCGCAGCAGTCGATGGTGCTGCTGAAGAATGAGGGCAACGTTTTGCCCTTGAAGAAAAAAGATGGCAAAGCCATCATGATAGCAGGGCCTAATGCCGCTTCGCTTGATGCATTGCTGGGTAACTATCATGGTGTGAGCGCCAAAGCCGTCAATTTCGTGGAAGGGCTCACGGCAGCCGTTGGTGCTGGCACCCGGATAGAATATGACCAGGGAAGCGATTACACCGATACCGTCCGGTTTGGTGGCGTATGGGCGGCTGGCAATGCAGATGTAACCATTGCCGTCATTGGCTTAACGCCGGTTTATGAAGGAGAAGAAGGCGATGCCTTTCTTGCTGATGGCAAGGGCGATAAGCATCACCTGAATCTGCCGGCAGCACATATTGCTTATCTGAAAGCATTGCGCAAGGGGACTGCCAAACCAATCGTTGCGGTGGTGACGGCAGGAAGCGCAATTGATATTTCCGCTATTGCTCCGTATGCCGATGCCATCATTTTTGCCTGGTATCCCGGAGAGCAGGGCGGTAATGCGCTGGCTGATATTTTATTCGGCGACGTTTCTCCGGCCGGAAGACTGCCCGTTACTTTTTACCGGGCATTGGCTGATCTTCCCGATTACAACAATTACGCGATGCAGGGACGGACCTATCGTTATTACAGCGGCAACGTGCAGTATCCTTTTGGGTTTGGCTTATCATATACATCGTTTGACTACGGATGGAAAGATCAGCCGGGGAAAGTTACTTCGCTAAAAGATACGCTGACCTTCTCCATAACGATAAAAAATACAGGAAAAATGGATGGCGACGAAGTGGTGCAGGCCTACCTGCAATATCCTGCCGGCGAACGCATGCCACTGAAAGAATTAAAAGCATTTAAAAGAATATTTGTAACAAAAGGAAGTGCAGAAACCGTGCAATTGAAAATACCGGTGCAGGAACTGCAAAAATGGGATTTAAAAGAAAAGGGCTGGAAGCTCTATCCCGGCGATTATTCTCTTTTCATTGGCAGCCATTCAGAGGATGTAAAGTTGAAATCAAGAGTAACAATCTCCACCGGCATCAAATAGTTTTCTATGAAAAAGGCAACTCGTTATTGCAGGTCGTTTTTCTATTTTTTTTGTGGTGCTTTGTTTGCCTCCTGCAGTCAACAAAACTTAAAGGGACTGACTACTGAAACAGAGCTAACCCAGTTTGTAGATCCTTTTATCGGTACCGGTTTTCACGGCCATGTTTTTTTGGGCGCTAACGTTCCTTTTGGCGCTGTGCAATTAGGGCCGGTAAACATGTCGGAAGGCTGGGATTGGTGTTCCGGCTATCATTATTCCGATTCGACGGTGCT
>DASVSM010000144.1:0-2999 GCA_036388115.1 Flavisolibacter sp. | reverse complement strand
GGTGAAGAACTTACGAAAGCCTACATCCAGTTCATGGTGTTCAACCTTCGCCACATGGCAATGGAAGAGCAGGTGATCAGTCCCATTCTGTGGCGCTATTACGGCGACAGCGAGTTGCACGACATCACATTAAAGATCATGAAAGCAGTACCGCAGCATGAGATGGCTTTCTTCAGTCGCTGGATGGTAAGAGGCCTGAACAATGCAGAAATTCTGTACTGGCTGAAAGGTGTGAAGAACATTGCCCCGCAACCGGCATTCGAGGCATTGTTGTCCGTGGCAGAAAAAGAACTGAACCCTCATCGCTGGAGCTTTGTACAGGAATCATTAACCGAAGGCGCGATGGTAGCATAAGCCAATAGGCAATAGACAATTGGCAACTCATTATTCATCACTCATTATCATGAAACAAGCTTTTCCCAAACAACTACGCTTACCGGTTATGCTGTTCTTTTCAACCGTATTGTTGCTGTTCTCTTATCTTCTTTTGTGTTCGTTTGCTACCAACAAAATGGCTGACGACCTCTTTAAACAATTAGGCATTAGCAAAACCGGTGCAGATGAAAAGATCGGCAATAGCATCCTGGGCGGGTCCATAGACCTGTACGGCGTAAAAAATGCAAAAAACATTGCGCTTGGCAATCGCAAGGCTGTGGTGCTTGACTTGCTTGCCCATACGAAACAGTATGTGAACACGCCAGCATTTATTAAGAAGTATAATACGGAGATTCGTGACCACTACCGGCCGAAAGAATATATTCCGCAAACACCAGAAGCCATGCGTGCCGAAAACATCAGAGCAGCGAAAGAAGGGGTGGCAAAAATGGAGGAAACCGTTAAGAAAGCCGATGCCAATACGAAACCGATTTTTCTGAAAGTATTGGAAGATGCCAAAAAGAATGTTGTGGCTGCAGAAGACCCGAATAACAAACATATTGTTGCCTACACAAAAAATTATCCTGACTTTGTAAAAAGCTCCAAAGAAGACTACCAGCGCCAACTGGCAGAGTTTGAAAGAAAATATCCAACCAACCAGTTACTGTACGTAAAGATGCGCCTGCAGGAATTTATGGAGGAAACAAAGGATATTGACTTTGGTGCCGGGTTAGTAAGCAAGAACGGCAAGAAATACTTTGTGAACAGGGCCTATGAAAGCAAAGGCAACCGCTGGAAAATGGCTTTCCGCGCAGGGAAAGAGGTAATAGAACCGGCAAGAGAAGCCGTTCAAAAATGGATTGATGAAATAAAATAAGCAGAACAGAAGCAGAGCAGAAAAGAGGCCACCCGAAAGGGAGGCTTTTGAATGCCATAGAACCACCTAACATTTCATGCAGGGATTTTGACACTTCATACGCAAGCAGATTGTGTTCCCGAAAAAGACCGTCTAGTTTGCAGCAGAATGCAGAAAGATGAGAACGAAAAAACACAAGCTCTATTCCCTGTCACTCTTCCTCGTTTTTCTTAAACTAAAATTTTATCAACCATCAACCGACACTCTTATGCGTAAAGTCAACACGGTTATCGCTATAGCCGTTATCACGGTCAGCAGTATCTATGCGTGCAGTAACGTAAAATCATCCGAAGAAAAAAAATCTCCCATACCAACGCAGGCCGAGATGGTAAAACGTGGCGAGTATCTTGTATCTACCATGGGCTGCGATGATTGCCACTCTCCAAAAAAATTCGGCCCCAACGGTCCGGAACTGGTGCCTGAATTACGTCTCTCAGGTTACCCTGCCGACAGGCCGATTCAAAAAGAAACCGGCACATCCGGAAAGCTGGGATGGATGTTGTTTGGGCATGACCTGACGTCGGCAGTTGGCCCCTGGGGAATGTCTTTCGCTGCTAACATCACTTCCGATGAAACCGGTATCGGTAACTGGACGGAGCAGAATTTCATCACCGCCCTGCGGAAAGGAAAAATAAAAGGGTTGGAGAACGGCCGACAAATGCTGCCGCCAATGCCCTGGTTTAATTTCAAAAACCTGACCGACGAAGACCTGAAATCCATCTTTGCTTACCTCAAGTCAACAACGCCGGTTCGCAATGTTGTTCCGGCACCTGTTGGCATGGACAAGCTGAAATAGAATAAACAAATTGCAGGAGCTTCGCCCTGGTAGCAGGATAATGGTTATTACGATATTCGGGTATTCTCTTTAGCGGTCATCTCCCAATAACATAATATCCTGATCCTAATCTCTCCTTATCAGGTCCAGTGAATAGGAACTGTATCAGATTAACTACCGACTCTTTGAAACACGGCGTATTTTGCAAGCTTTCATAAAGGTTAGGCCTTTATGAAAGCTTGCCATTTTATTTAAATACAATTCATACACGGTTTATAACAATTCATCCGCCGGAAAAGGCCCGCTGTTAACTGAACGTCCGAAGAGTTCTGAAAAACACGGTAATTTGAAAAGACATGAAATTCAGGCTGCCACAATATAGCGGGAAAGATTACCTGGTGCTGGCAATTGTGATCCTGCCCTTGACCTTTGCACTGAACAGTATTCTGTTCGGAAGCCGCTATTTTACGGAGTGGAACATCTTTTTACCTTCTACTCTTTTAACGGCTGTCACCTTTTCGATCGACTTTACCATTTGCGGTGCCATTGCCATGCTGCTGAAGCGGCGTCTGCCTGATGAAAATGACACACCAAGGCGGCTGTTCTTAATGATTGTTTGTTTTATTGCCCTTAGCGGCATTTTCCTTTTGACCACCTTTCACGGCTACGAAATTTTTTCGTCGTTTAACTACACCTTCAATGAGAAAGGATTCATCTGGGCCTATGTAAGCATGTCTATTGTAAACATCTTCCTGACCTTGCTGATTGAAGGCGTTTACCGTTACAACAACTGGCGGGAGAACCTGAAAGAAACGGATAAACTAAAAAAAACATTCACGCAAAGCCAGCTCCTGGGCCTGAAAAGCCAGGTGAACCCTCATTTTTTATTCAATAGTCTTAATACGCTTTCATCGTTGATCAGTGAAGATGAAA